>JACQGV010000148.1 GCA_016199375.1 Chloroflexota bacterium
GTGTTCTGGGAGAGGATGGTCTCCACCAGCTCGTCGAGGGGCGGGTGCCGCTGGCGGGGCGGGCGCTCCCCGTACTCGTCGCACAGGCGCGCCACGACCTCGGCGATGGGGAGGGGCGGCGCAGGTTTGATTGCAGTGCGGCGCTTGGTCACAGCAGCTTCTCAGCCCGCTCAGGCTTTTCGCGCCATCTTACACCCCAGGGCGACCTTGGGGTGAGAGGTCGGCGGGCGCCTGGGAGGTCTCCGTGCTTCGAGGTGGGTGTGAGGAGTGTCCATCCCCAGGGATGATGTCAAAAAAGCCGCGCTCTAGTACCAGCGGCGGCGCCGGACCCGGACGTGCTCGCGCACCGGAGCGGACGCCACGGGCTCGCCGGCCTCCTCGTCGGCATCCTCCCGGGGGCGCTCCTCGTAGCTGGGAGTCTCGTCCCGCAGGGTAGAGATGAAGTGCTGGAGTTCCGTCGCGGTCAGGCCGTAGCGGTGGAGGGTGTGGCGCACCACCTCCAGGGCCGCCTCGTAGCGTGGCCGCACCACCTCGGCGGCGCCCAGGGCCCGCAGCCGCGCCACGTGGTCCTCCCTTTCCAGCCGCGCCACGACCACGATGTCCAGGCCTGGGTTGAGCCTCTTCACCGCCCGCACGACGAGCTCGGCCGCCGGCGGGTCGGGGCAGGTGACCGCCATGACCCGCGCCCGGTCCAGGCAGGCTTTGGTCAGCACCTCGACGTTGGCGGCGTCGCCGTAGACGTAGGGCACCCCCAGCACCCGCAGGTCGTGGATCGCCCGCGGGTCCAGGTCAATGCACACCAGGGGCAGCTTGCGGCGCTGGAGCGCCCGTGCCAGCTCCATCCCCACGTTGCCGTAGCCGACGATGACCACATGGTCGTGGAGCTCCTCCACGGTGGACTCGGGGAGAGGTTCGGAGCGCCAGGAGAGGACCCGGCTGAAGGCCCGGCTCTTGTACAGCCTGGCGTAGAACGCCTGGCCCGCTGTCAAGGCTGAAGGAGCCAGCAGGACGCTGAGGAGCACGCTACCCAGCATCAGGGAAGCCAGCCGCTCAGAGATCAGGCCATCGGCCAGCCCGGCCTGGGCGATGACGAAGCTGAACTCGCCGACGGGGATGAGGCCCAGGCCCACCAGCAGGGCGGTGCGGCCGCCGTAGCCGAAGAGGTAGCTGACCAGGGCGCCGATGACGATTTTGGCCGCCAGGGCCAACCCCAGCAGCTTCAACAGCAGCAGCCAGTCGGCGGCGAAGGCGGCGGGGACAAAGAGCATCCCCAGGGTGGCGAAGAAAAGGGCGGCGAAGGTGTCCCGCAGGGGCGCGATATCGGCCAGGGCCTGCTGCGCGAAGTCGGACTCGCTGATGATGATGCCCGCCAGGAAGGCGCCCAGGGCCAGGGAGAGGCCCATGAGC
This sequence comes from Chloroflexota bacterium, assembly GCA_016199375.1. Taxonomy (GTDB): domain Bacteria; phylum Chloroflexota; class Dehalococcoidia; order SHYM01; family SHYM01; genus JACQGV01. Next base: position 1,408 of record JACQGV010000148.1, read on the forward strand.
TGCGTCACATAGGCTGTGCTGGTGGCCAGCATGATGAGCAGGAGCAGGAAAAGCTCCCGCGACTGGGCCAAGGCCACCCGCTTGACCAGCCACGGTACTAGCTTGGTGCCCAGGAGAAAGGCGGCTCCCAGGACGGCCAGGGCCTTGAGGCCGGCCAGGGTAAGGGTAGTGGCCAGATGCCCTTCGGGCCGTCCCAGGGCTGAGAGCACGATCAGGATCGCGACCACGCTCAGGTCCTCGGCTATCATGAAGCCGATGAGGACCCGTCCGTGGAGGGTCTCCAGCTCCCCCCGCTCCATCAGGACCTTGAGCACTACGGCGGTGCTGGTCATGGCGACCATGGAGCCGAAGAAGATGGCCTCCAGGAAGGGAAACCCCAGGGTGCGGCTGATGAGAGTGCCGGCGGCGATGGTGAGCCCGATCTCCAGCACGCCGCCCAGCAGGGCCACCCGGCCGATGCGGCGCAGCTCCTTGAAGGAGAACTGGACCCCCAGGCCAAACAGCAGGAACACGACCCCGATGCTAGCGAGAGTCCGCACCTCGGCGACATCGCGCACCAGCCCCAGGACTGGTCCTACGGCGATGCCGCCCAGGATGTAGCCGACTACCACGGGCTGGCGCAGGAGCCGGGCCAGCATGCCGCCCACCAGGGCGGCGCCCAACGCCAGTGCCAGGTCAATCAGGATACCAAGGGGCTCCAACGCAGCTCCCGCACGGCTAGGATTGGAGCTATTGTAACACGTTTCTAGACCGCGTTCAGTCTTTGACAAGCTTCAGCGGGCTTTTCGGGTCGAGGCGGCCCTCATTCCTCGCATGGCCTATACTGGGCCTGGTCGCCACAGCACGGGGCGGTACGCAGCCGATGGAACACGCCGACCGCGAGCGCCTGCGCCGGGCGCTCTTCGAGGAGCTCCGCCGCGAGATCGCCGACGAGCAGGTCCTGGAGGCGATGGCCCGCGTCCCGCGCGAGTTTTTCGTTCCGCCCGACAGCCTGGACCTGGCCTATGCCAACCAGCCCCTGCCCATCGGCTCCGGGCAGACCATCTCCCAGCCGCTGATCGTGGCCCTTATGACCCAGGCCCTGCGCTTGACGCCAGGGTCGCGCGTCCTGGATGTGGGCACGGGCAGCGGCTATCAAACGGCGGTCCTGGCGGAGCTGGCCAAAGAGGTGGTGACGGTGGAGCGTCTCCCGGACCTGCTCCACCTGGCCCAGCGGCGGCTGGGGGCCCTGGGCTACAGAAACATTATGTTCAGGGAAGCGGGCCCCGTCCTGGGCTGCCCAGATCTGGCGCCCTACGACGCTATTCTGGTGGCGGCGGCGGCCCCCAGCGTCCCCACCACCCTGGTGGAGCAGCTCGTCCAGGGCGGGCGGCTGGTGCTCCCGGTCGGCTCCCTCTACGAGCAGGAGCTGGTCCTCGTGGTCCGGGAGACGGAGGGCACGCGCCGGGAGGCGTTGGGCGCCTGCCGGTTTGTCCCCCTCGTCGGCCCGGGCGCCTGGGAGGACCAGGGCTGAGGGCAGGCTTGACCGGCGCCCCCGCCCTGCCCGCCTGGACAGCGGCTGGCTCCATTAGGTAAGATGCGTGGGAATCGGCCTTGATGGACAGGACATCCAGAGCAAGCAAGGAGGCGGCATGGAGGGCTTCAAGGACAAGGTGGCGGTCATCGGCATGGGCGCCCTGCGCACCGGGGAGCTCTGGGACAAGGGCGTTGACGATATGCTGCTGGAGGCCTGCACCGAGGCCTTCAACGACGCCGGCATCGAGCCCAGGGATGTCCAGGCCGGCTTTCTGGGCTACTTCTATGGTGGCGGTCCCGCCACCCTCGGGCGCGCTCTGAAGCTGGGGGTCAAGCCCCTCACCGTGGTGGAGAACTGGTGCGCCACGGGCGCCGACGTCTTCCGCAACGCCGCCGCCTGGGTCGCCGGGGGCCTCTACGACATCGTCCTGGTAGCGGCGGTGGAGAAGATGAAGGACGCCGGCACCACGGGCATCCGGGTCACCAGCATGATGCCCACCACCGAGCATCAGCCTCCCACGGCGCCGCCGGTCAACTTCGCCATGTCTGCGGTCCGCTACATGCACCAGTATGGCCTCACCTACGACCAGGTCAAGCAGACCCTGGGCCACATCGCCATCAAGAACCACCACAACGGGAGCATGAACCCCAAGGCCGCCTTCCAGAAGCCCATCACCTGGGACCAGTACATCAACGCCCCTCTTATTGCCTGGCCCCTGGGGCTCTACGACTGCTGCGCCAACATTGACGGCGCCGCCGCCGCCATCCTCACCCGGCCAGAGATCGCCCGCCAGCTCAAGGATGACTACGTGCTCCTCAAGGCCAGCGCCAACGCCACCGGCGACTTCACCAACTCGGTCTCCCACCAGTACGACTACGTCCACTTCGAGGAAAACCTGGTGGCCTCCCACAGCGCCTACGCCCAGGCGGGCATCGTGAACCCCTTCAAAGAGCTCTCCTGCGTGGAGGTCCACGATGCCTTCACCGTGAACGAGCTAGTCATCTGCGAGGACCTGGGGCTCTCGCCGCGGGGCCGGGGCTGGGAGTACCACACGGGCGGGGTCTTCGACCTGGACGGCGAGCTGCCCGTGAACACCAGCGGCGGCCTCAAGTGCTTCGGCCACCCGGTGGGCGCCACGGGCCTCAAGGCCCTCCTCGAGCCCTACCTGCAGATGCGGGGTAAGGCCGGGCCGCGCCAGGTCAAGAACCCGCGGCTGGCCCTTTCCCACAGCATGGGCGGCTCCACCGGCACCTTCGGCACCCTCATCACCATCTTCGGCCCGCGCGACTAGCTGGCTCCCAGCGTGGTAGAGCTGGACTCACCTGGGCCTCATAATCAGCCTTGGTGGTCACGCCCTCGTGGCGACGGGCCAGGCGCCCTGAAGACCCCTTTCCAGGCAAGTGATGGGGCCCATTCGTAGGCGAAGGGCGCCGGGCGGTCCCTCTTGCGGGGCGTCGCGGCGGCCATGTACAATGCGAACGACGCTTAGGGGCAAGGCCTCTTA
>JACQGV010000128.1 GCA_016199375.1 Chloroflexota bacterium
GAAGAAGAGCCGATGAACCGCACCTTGCCCTCCCGCTTCAAGTCCAGCAGCGTCTGGATGGCGCCCTCCTGCTCCAGCAGATGCTGGGAGGGACTGGCATGAAACTGGACCAGGTCCAGGTAGCTCGTCTGCATGCGCTTCAGGCTCTGGTCCACACCATCCATTATGTTCTTGCGGGTGAAGATGTGAGGGGGGCGCTCTCGGGGTGGGCCTGTCCAGGGGTCCAAGCGGCAGCCGCACTTGGAAGCGAGGAGGTACTCGCTGCGGCGGCGAGAGATGGACTTGCCGATGTTCTCCTCGCTGTCGCCATAGTCAATGGACGTGTCGATGAAGTTGATGCCCGCATCCAACACGGCGTTTAGCACCTGCGCGGCCTGTCCTGGCGCCAGCGGCCGTCCACGAAATTGACCGGGGCCGCGCAGCTCCATCGCGCCAAAACCGAGCGCCGTCACTGTAAGGCCGGTCCGTCCTAGCTTCCGTTTCGGCAACTCCGCCATCTGGGGCCTCCTACGAATAAATAGCAGCTATGGCTGGCTTGCTAGATGTGGTCGCCCGGCTTGTACGCCTCCAGGCGCCGCTTCACGCTCTGGAGGAAGCGTCCCACCTCGCCGCCGTCCAGGACGCGGTGGTCGAAGGTCAGGCACAGGTTTATCATCGAGCGCACGGCGATGGCGTCGTCGCCCAGGACGACGGGCCGCTTGACGATGGCCTCCGTGGTCAGGTTCGCCGCCTGGGGCTGGTTCAGGATGGGCTGGGAGACGATGGAGCCGAAGGCGCCGGTGTTGTTGACGGTGAAGGTGCCCCCCTCCACGTCCTGAATGGCCAGCTTCCCCGCCCGCGCCCGCGCCACCAGGTCGGCCACCGCGTGGGCCAGCCCGCCGATGCTGAGCCGGTCGGCGCCGTGGATGACCGGGACCAGCAGGCCGGCGTCGGTATCCACGGCCACGCTGATGTTGAGTGCCTTCAGCACGGCGACCCCTTCGTCGATCCAGCGGGCATTCACCCGCGGGTGCTCGTGGAGGGCGCCGCAGACCGCCTTGATGGCGAAGGGCAGGTAGGTGAGGTGGATGCCCTCCTTGGCCTCGAACGCCGCGGCCACCTCCTGGCGCAGCCGCACCATGCCGGTCACATCGGCCTCCACCATCGTCCACGCCATGGGCGAGGTCTGGACGCTGCGCAGCATGTGCTGGGCGATGGCGCGGCGCAGGGGCGTCAGGGGCACCAGCTCGTGGGGAATGGTTGGTCGCGGTGCCGCGCCTGGCGTTGGCGGCGCGGGCTGAGCAGGATGCGCCGCCGGTGGCGGGGCGGCCGCGGCCGGGGCCGACTCCAGGTGCTTCAGCACGTCCTGCTTGGAGACACGCCCGCCGATGCCGGTGCCCCTGATCTGCGAGAGGTCCAGCCCGTGCTCGCGGGCCAGGCGCTGCACCACCGGCGAGACGAACTGCGGGTGCTCCCCTGCGGGCGCGGACGCCGGGGCTGGGGCTCGCCCTTCGACAGGCTCAGGGCGAACGGTGGGGCCCTCACCCCGTCCCTCTCCCACTGGGAGAGGGGGAGCCGCAGCGCCGACCTCCTCCAGTACGGCGATGGGCTTGCCCACGGGCACCACCTCGCCCTCCTTGGCGATGAGCTCCTTCACTACTCCTTCAGCCGGTGATGGCACCTCCACGTTGACCTTGTCGGTCATCACCTCCACCAGCGACTCGTACTTCTTCACGAGCTCGCCGGGCCGCTTCAGCCACTTGAGGATGGTGCCCTCGGTGACCGTCTCGCCGACCTGGGGCATCGTGATGGTGGTGGACATCTCTTTCACCTGCCCTACGACATGACGCCAAGCTCTGTAAGGGCACGTCCTACGCCGCCAACATCTGGCATACTCCAGTACGCTCGCTGCCCTCCGCGGACTGACTCTCCCACCTTTTGGAGGATTCCGTATCGCTCCAACAGTGTCAGTCCAGGAAACCACTTCAGACCACCACTCTCTTCAAGCCTGTTCACAACCCAATGTCCAGCAAAAGCGTGTCCCGGCCCGACCCGCAGGGCCTCTTCATAGCACCCACGGACAACGACGAGCCAATCTACCTGTGAGAACCACGGATCGGCATCACGCCTGCTTTGACTATACCGGTGTTCTTTGGACAGTTTCATCACGCCAGCATAACTCATCTTCCTGACCTCTAGTACGCCGCCAGCTTGCGCAGGGCGGCGGCGATCTTCTCCGGGCTCAGCATGTAGGCGTCCTCCAGGGTCTTGGCGTAGCCCATGGCCGGCACGTCGGGCCCCGCCAGGCGCATCACCGGGGCGTCGAGCCACTCGAAGGCGTCCTGGGCGATGATGGCCGCCACCTCGCCGCCCAGGCCGCCCGTCAGGTTGTCCTCGTGGGCGATGAGGACCTTGCCCGTCTTCTTGGCCGTCGCCAGGACCGCCTCCCGGTCGAGGGGCAGCAGGGTGCGCAGGTCCAGGACCTCCACAGAGACACCCTCGCGCGCCAGCTCCTCGGCTGCCTGGAGGCCGTAGTGGACCGTGAGGCCGTAGGTGATGAGGGAGAGGTCGGTGCCCTGGCGCTTGACCTCCGCCTTGCCGATGGGCAGGACATACTCGCCCTCGGGCACCTCGCCCCTGATCAGCCGGTAGGCGCGCTTGTGCTCCAGAAAGAGGACGGGGTCGGGGTCGCGGATGGCGGCCTTCAGCAGCCCCTTGGTGTCGTAGGGGGTGGAGGGGGCCACCACCTTCAGCCCCGGTATGTGGGCGAAGAGGGCCTCGATGCTCTGGGAGTGGTAGAGGGCGCCGTGCACGCCGCCCCCGTAGGGCGTGCGCACGGTCAGGGGGCGGCCGAAGGCGCCGTTGGAGCGGTAGCGCAGCTTGGCCGCCTCGCTGATCAGCTGGTTCACCGCGGGCAGGATGAAATCGGCGAACTGGATCTCGGCCACGGGTCGAAAGCCGTTGACGGCGGCGCCGATGGCCACCCCGACGATGCTGGACTCGGCCAGGGGCGCGTCTATGACCCGCTCCGGCCCGAACTTGGCCAGCAGCCCCTCCGTGGCCCGGAAGACGCCGCCGCGCTCCCCCACGTCCTCGCCCATGAGGATGACCGTAGGGTCGCGCTCCATCTCCTCCAGGAGGGCGTCGCGTACTGCCTCCACCACGTTCTTCTGCGGCACGACTTGTCTCCTCTTCTGGATGCGGCGTCAGACGTATGGGCTAGCCCTCCGCGTAGACACGCTCCAGCAGGGTCTCGGGCGCGGGGGGCGCGGCCCTCTCAGCGTAGTCGGTGGCGTCGTCCACCTCGGCGGCCACCGCGGCCTCCAGCTCCTGCGCCTTGGCATCGTCCAGTATGCCCGCCTGGCGCAGGTAGCGGCCGCAGGCCGCCAGGGGCTCGTGGTGCCTGGTCTCGGTCGCGAGCTCCTTCTTGGGCCGGTAGGTGAACTGGTTGTCATCGCTGGAGTGGGAGGTCAGCCTGACCGTCAGCACCTCCAGCAACGTGGGGCCTTCGCCCTGGCGCGCGCGGGCCACCGCGCGCTGCATCGCTTCGTAGACCCCGAGCAGATCGCTGCCATCAACAGTTTCGCCTGGCATGCCGTAGGCCCGGGCCCGCTTCGATACCCGTTTGACGGCCATCTCCTCGCGCAGCGGCGTGGAGATGGCCCAGCCGTTGTTCTCGCAGACGAAGACCACCGGCAAGGAGTGGACGGCGGCGAAGTTGAGGCCCTCGTGGAAGTCCCCCTGGCTGGTGGAGCCCTCGCCGAGGCACGTTACCGCCACCGCGTCCTCGCGCCGGAGCTTGGAGGCCAGCGCCACCCCAACGGCGTGGGGAATCTGGGTGGCGACGGGGCTCGACCCCGACACGATCCGCAGGCGCGGCGAGCCGTAGTGCGACGGCATCTGGCGGCCGCCGGAGCTGGGGTCCTCGGCGCGGGCGAAGGCGCCCAGCATGGCCTCGCGAGCGGTCATGCCCAGGGCCAGCACCAGGGCCAGGTCGCGGTAGTAGGGAAGCACCCAGTCCACGCCGGGCCGCAGGGCCTTGGCGATGCCCACCTGGGCGCCCTCGTGGCCCTGGCAGGAGATGACGAAGGCGATCTTGCCCTGGCGGTTCAGGAGCCACATGCGCTCGTCCAGCCGCCGCGCCAGGAGCATGGTGCGGTACATCTGCAACAGCTCCGGCTTGCTCAGCTGTCCAGGCTTGAGCTCGGGGGCCTCGGCCCGCCTCTGGCGCTGGGTGCTCATCCTCACCTCCCGAGGTGGTCACTCCCGGGTCGGGGGCGCCGACGCTGCGCTATCTCAGGCTAGCCCGACAGAGAGGGACAGTCAAGCTTGCGCTCAGATGATGACGCTCGGCGTAGAATGTGGTGGGCAGGGTACGCCATGACGAGCGTTAGACCGGCTGATGGAGGCGACCTGGAGTCGGTCTGTGCCCTCGACCGGCTGGTCGCGGGCGACGCCCGCCGGCGGTCACTCGCTGCCGCAATCAGCGCCGGGAGGTGCCTGGCTGCTACAGCTGGTAGCCGGCTGGTTGGGTACGCCATCTGGGACTGTTCGTTCTACGACCAGGGGTTCATAAAGCTCCTGGTGGTGCACCCCCAGCACCGCCGACGAGGCGTGGCGACGGCGCTCATACGCCACATCGAGTCTGTCTGTCCAACAGAGAAGCTCTTCACCTCCACCAACGAGTCCAACGTGGCCATGCAGAGGGTATGCCAGGGGTTGGGCTTCATGAGGACGGGCTACATCGAGAACTTGGATGAGGGCGACCCGGAGCTGGTCTATTTCAAGCGGCTGCGGAGCCGCGGGCGATAGGAAAGAGGGCATGCCTGTGGGGACGTCGGTGCCGCCGCCAGCGCTGGAGTTTCATCCCCTCACGCCCGAGCGCTGGCGCGACCTGGAGACGCTGTTCGGGGAGAGGGGCGCGTCTGGCGGCTGCTGGTGCATGTGGTTTCGAACGAAGCGCTCAGAGTGGCAGAGGCAGAAGGGCGAGGGCAACCGGAGGGCCTTCAAGGGGATCGTGGACTCCGGCCAGGCGCCCGGGCTACTGGCCTATGCCGACGGCCAGCCCGTGGGCTGGTGCGCGGTGGCCCCCCGCGAGAGCTACTCGGCGCTGGAGCGCTCCCGCATCCTGAGGCGAGTTGACGCCGCTCCCGTCTGGTCGGTGGTCTGCTTCTTCGTGGCCAAGCCCTGGCGGCGCCAGGGGGTGACATCGGCGCTGCTGCGGGCGGCCGTGGACTACTGCAGGGGCCGGGGCGCTCGCGTAATCGAAGGCTACCCCGTGGAGCCTGGGCCCGGGGGCATGCCCGACGCCTTTGCCTACACTGGCCTGGCCGCCTCCTTCCGCAAGGCCGGGTTCGTGGAGGTGCTGCGAAGGTCGGAGCGGCGGCCCATCATGCGGTACGTGGTCGCCGAGGCCAGGGCCGCAGCGGGCAAACGGCGGTGAGCGGGTCCCGGTTCTGCCCCCAGTGCGGCGACAGGCTCCAGAGCCGGCGGCGCGACGGTCGCCGGCGGCTGGTGTGCCAGGGGTGCGATTATGTCTTTTACCGCAACCCTGCGGTGGGTGTAGCGGTGGTCCTGCGCAAAGGGCGGCGGGTGCTCCTGGGCCGCCGCGCGCGGGGCCAGCACCAGGGCGCCTGGTGCATCCCCTGCGGCTACGTGGAGTGGGGCGAGGAGGTGCGTGAGGCCGCGCGCCGGGAGCTCCGGGAGGAGACGGGCCTGGAGGTGGAGGTCGGCCCGGTGTATGCTGTCCACTCCAACTTCCACAACCCCGACTCCCTCACAGTCGGCATCTGGTTCTCCGGCTCCACTATCGGAGGCAGGCTCCAGGCCCAGGACGACCTGGATGCCCTGGCCTACTTTTCTCTGGATGCCCTGCCGGAGCCGCTGGCCTTTCCCACCGACCGCCTGGTGCTGGAGCAGCTGCGGGCGGAGGCGGCGGTGCCGCCCTCGGTGCGTCGGCGGGCGGCAGGGTGAAGGCCATGCTTGCGCTACGAGCGTTGGTCTGATGTCTGTGCGGCAGAGCGACATGCGTATCGCCGACCTGCGTCCCGCTGACGGGGCCGCCATCCAGCAGGTGGCATCCCTGCTTCTTGAGGGCTTCAGGGAGCATTCCCCCGACTGGCTGCCGGACATGGCCGCCGCCCTGGAGGAGGTGCGCGAGTCTTTCCAGACGGGACGCGTCAGCCGCGTGGCCGTGGACGGCACTGGCGCCGTGCTGGGCTGGATCGGCGGCATTAGCCACTACAAAGGGAGGGCGTGGGAGCTCCATCCAATGGTGGTCCGCCCTGACTGGCAAGGGCGCGGGTTGGGGCAAGCGCTGGTCGCTGATCTTGAAGAGCAGGTCAGGCAGCGCGGGGCCATCACCCTCTGGGTCGGCGCCGACGACGAGGACTACCGGACCTCCCTCGGGGGCGTGGACCTCTATCCCAACGTCCTGGCGCAGCTGGCGCAGATACGGAACTTGGGCGGCCACCCTTACGAGTTCTATCGGAAGCAGGGCTTTGTCCTCGTCGGGGTGATCCCCGACGCCAATGGCTTCGGCAGACCGGACATCATCCTGGCCAAGCGGGTGGGACGGTTGCCCCTACCATAATCGTGCTATATTCATTCGTCCGCCGTTCCGCGCGAGTACGGTTAGCGGGAGCAGCCATGGAGCCACTCAGCCGCGAGCAGGTGCAGCACATCGCCACCCTCTGCCGCATCGCCCTCAGCGCGGAGGAGCTGGAGCGCTACCGCTCCCAGCTCACCCACATCCTGGAGCAGATGGAGGCGCTGCAGCGGGTGGACACGGAGGGGGTGGAGCCCACCTCCCACTCGGTGGAGCTGGCCAGCGTCATGCGCCCCGATGAGCCGGGGCCGGGCCTGCCCCAGGAGCAGGCCCTGTCCAACGCGCCCCGGCGGGAGGACGACTTCTTCCGCGTGCGGGCCGTGCTGGAGGAGTAGGCCCTTCTGTACCGTGGGATGAATCCCACGGCATGGGTGCTGGGCTAGATGCCGCGGGATTCATCCCGCGGTTGGGATAGGAGAATGGAGCCCTTCGACCTCACCATCCACGAGGCCGCCGACCTGCTGCATAGGCGGCAGGTCTCGTCCGTCGAGCTGACGCAGGCCGTCCTGGAGCGCATCGGGCGCGTCGAGGAGCGGGTCAGGGCCTTCGTGACCGTGACGCCCGAGCTGGCGCTGGCCCAGGCCCAGGAGGCCGACCGCCGCCTGCGCGACGGCGACGCCGCGCCGCTGACCGGCGTCCCGGGCGTCATCAAGGACGTCATCTGCACCCAGGGCGTGCGCACCACCTGCTCCTCGCGGATGCTGGAGAGCTTCGTGCCGCCCTACGACGCCACCGTGGTGCAGCGGCTCAAGGCCGCCGGGCTGGTGATGGTGGGCAAGGCCAACATGGACGAGTTCGCCATGGGCTCCTC
>JACQGV010000129.1 GCA_016199375.1 Chloroflexota bacterium
CGCCCTGGGCTACGACCCCGATGCCATCCAGTACCTGGTGCCGACCCATATCCACGTGGACCACGGGGGAGGGTGTGGGTGGGTGGCCCAGCAGCTCCCGCGGCTCAAGGTCGCCGTCCACAGCCGGGGCGCCCGCCACCTCCTGGACCCCAGCCGCCTCATCCAGAGCACCGCGATGGTGTTCGGCGAGCGCTGGGAGGAGGGTTTCGGCCCCATCCTTCCGGTGCCCGCGGACCGCCTCCTGGTGCGGGAGGAGGGCGCTGCCCTGTCCCTGGGAGGCCGCCGCCATCGTTTCTACTACGCCCCCGGCCACGCCCCCCACCACTGGGCGATCATGGATGAAGAGCGGCGCATCCTCTACTGCGGCGAGGCCATGGGCCAGCCGGCCGGGGACAGCAAGATGGTCGGGCCCCCAACCTCGCCGCCCCTCTTCGAGCTGGACGACGCCCTCCAGACCATCGAGAAGCTCTCGCAGCTGGATGTGGCCCAGCTCTACTACTCTCACTACGGCCACGGCACCCAGCCGCCTCAGGAGGCGATGGTTGCGGTGCTGCTCAGCACCCGGGAGTTCGCCCAGATTATCCGGGAGGGCTTCGAGGACAGCCAGGACGTGCGCGCTATTGACCGGCGACTGCAGGACTGGTGCGCACGCCAAGGCTACCCGGTGCGCCGCCCCTTCGACGGGACGATCCAGCCCTATCTGGCATACTTCCGGCGCCAAGCCCAGGCAAAAGCGACCTAGCTGGTCACGCCCTTCTCGAGGCTGACGGGCTCGGGCCAGGGGTAGTTGTAGATGCCGCAGCCCCCGCCTACCTTACCCCGGTACTCGGCGTCCCGGTCCAGGTAGTCGTCGCAGCGCAGCCAGCGCTCCAGGTCCTCCAGGGACCCGTGGAGCCGGCACTCCAGCTCGCCAGCGTAGTAGTTGCACTGGGCGCAGCTCATGCCGCGGCGGCCCTCACCGCACCGTCCACCACTTGTGCCCGTTGGACAGGTCAAGGACTCGGAAGTCGTCCACTTTGATCACCTGGGCCGAGGGGACGCCGTCCACGACCTCCAGCACCGCCACCGTACCCAGCAGGTGCGTCAGGTTGTGGGGCAGCGTGGGGCTGCCCGGGTTCACCAGGTAGATCCCCTTCAGGCTGCCGATCTCCTCCACGTGGGTATGGCCGTGGACGATGATATCTACCGGCCCCGCGAACTCCCGCTCCATGATCTGCTCCAGGGTGCGATAGGGCGGGGCCTCGGGCAGAGGCAGGTCGTGGGTCATGCCGATGCGCAGCCCCTGGACCTCCACGACCTGGGCATCGCGGATGCGGGGGTCTTCGATGCCGCGGAAAAAGTCGCCGTTGCCCCGGGCCGCCAGGGTGGGCGCGAGCTGCTGGAGCCAGTCCAGGCAGGAGGTGTCGTAGATGTCGCCCGCGTGGAGGATCAGGTCCATCCCCCGGAAGATCTGCTCCACCTGCTCCGGCACCACCTGGTGGTATTCCGGCAGGTGCGTGTCTGAGATCAGGCCGATGCGCGAGACTTTAGACACCGCGGCTCCTGCGCATAATCAGATTAGAGTACCACGGCTATCGAGATCGGGCAACGAACACCCAGCCAGTTAGCTCACCGGCGGGCGCCTGGCCGCCCAGGGCCGCGCCTCCTCGAAGGCGACCGACGCCCGCAGCACCGTCGCCTCCTCCCCGCAGCGCCCCACCACCTGCAACCCGATGGGCAGCCCCGCGGGCGAGAAGCCGCAGGGCAGGCTCGCCGCCGGGTTGCCCGTCAGATTGAAGGGCATGGTGAAGGGAAAGGCGCCCCAGAGGGCGCTGACCTTCACGCCGGCGATCAGCCGGGGCCGCTCCCCCACGGGGAAGGCGGGAACGGCTAGGGTTGGCGTCAGCAGCAAGTCGTAGAGGTCGAAGAACTCGGCCATCTGGAGACGGATGCGCTCCAGGCCGCGCAGGGCCTTGGAATACTCGTGGGCCCGTATATCCTGTCCGCGCTCCAGGGCTGCCCGCACGTACGGCATCAGCTCGTGGGCGTGCTCCTCGAGCAGGTGGCCCGAGACCGCGAACTCGTCGGCCAGGATGATGGGGCCGAAGACCGCGAAGGGGTCGTCAATGGGCGGCGTCGCCTCCTCCACCTTGTGGCCCAGCCCTTCGAATACCCTGGCAGCGGCCTCGGCGGCCTGGCGCACGACCGGGTCCACAGCGGCATAGCCCATATCCGGGCTCCAGGCGATGCGCCAGGGCCCGGAGCGCTTCCCGCGCCGGAAGGCGGCCACGAAATCGGGGGGCGTCTCCCGCAACGACGCCGGATCGCGGGGGTCATGGCCGGCTATCGCCGCGAGCAGCAGGGCGGCGTCCCGCACCGCCCGGCTGAGGGGGCCGCTCTGGGAGAAGAGGGGCATCCCCCCCATGCTGCCGCCGCCCGGCACCCGGCCCTGGGTGGGCTTGATACCGTAGACCCCGCAGAAGCCCGCCGGAATGCGGATGGAGCCCCCGCCATCGCTGCCCTGGGCGAGGGGTGCCAGACCGGCGGCCACGGCGGCGCCCGCGCCGCCCGAGGACCCGCCGGACGTGCACGCGGGGTCCCAGGGGTTGCGGCAGTCGTCCCCCAGGCGGTTCTCCGTCGTTGCCGACTGCCCCAGCTCCGAGGTGTTGGTCTTGCCGATGACAATGGCCCCCGCCTGCTTGAGCCGCTCCACCACCGCCCCGTCGTCGTCGGGCACGAAGTCCTTGTACGCCAGGGAGCCGCCGGTGGTGCGGACCCCCTGGGTCCAATTCAGGTCTTTGATAGGCACCGGCACGCCGTGGAGGGGCGGCAGCTCCTCTCCCCGCATCACAGCGGCCTCGGCGTCCCGCGCGGCCGCCCGGGCGAGGTCGTGGCACACGGTCAGGTAGGCGTTCAGGCGGGGATTCAGCCGGTCTATGCGCTCCAGATAGATGTCCACCAGCTCCACGGGCGACAGCTTCCGGCGGCGGATCAGGCTGGCGAGCTGGTGGGCCGGGGCGAAGGCGAGGTCGCGGTCAGCGGCCATCGGTAGTACCTCCAGGTGTGGAGTCTCCGGACGCTTCAGAGTAACAGATGGCTCAGCCCCTGACCAGCAGGGCGGACAGCACCAGCACCGCCAGGCCCAGGGCCAGGTTGGCCCGCGCCAGCCAGGAGGTGCGCCTCCGCAGGCCGGCGGCGCGCTGGGGAGCGGCCTGGAGCGCCCTGGTCACCTGCGGCCCCAGCACGAAGTCGTGCAGGATACTGAGCGCCACCATGGCCGCGAAGATGACCAGCTTGGAGAGCATGACCACCCCACGGGGCTCGGCGAGGAAGGCGCCGGTGAAGATGTCGGCAGGCGTGATACCCCGGCGGCCCAGCAGCAACAGCCCCGTGGCCGCCAGGACGATGATGCAGGCCCAGCCCACCCAGCGGAAGCGCCGCCCTACGTCGGCCAGCAGCGCGCCCCGCCGCGGGGGCTCCAGCCGCAGGGCCACCGGCACCAGCACCAGGGTGAGGAACAGCATTCCTCCCACCCAGATGAGGGCAGCCAGTTGGTGGAGATAGACGCTCGCTAGATAGCCCGGCATCGCCGACAGGATAGCGGGGTACTAGCAGCGAGGCAAGCTCTCAGGACAGGGCGGCTCGAGCGAGCGCCCAGGAGTTCAGCGACACCATGGCGACACCCAGCCCCAGCCCGAGTGTCCGGGCGGGCAACCGGCGGCACAGGTATGCCCCCAGCGGAGCGCCGACGGCGCTGCCGATCAGAAGGGCCAGCGCCAGCGCCCAGCGGGACTCCCCCACGCCGCCCAGCCAGAAGAGCGTGCCCGCCACAGCCCCGGCCACGAAGAACTCCGCCAGGTTGACCGTGCCGACGGCGTAGCGGGGGTGGCTGCGGTCCATCAGCACCACCGAAGCCGTGGCGACGGGCCCGAAGACCCCGCTCACCGCGTTGAGAACGCCCGCCACCCAGCCGATGCTGGCCAGGCGCAGACCCATCGGGCCGGGCAAAGCCAGGGCCAGGTGCCAGCGCCTCACGATGGGAGGTGCCGCCAGCTCCGCCTCAGCACTCCCGCCGGCTACCGACGGCACCACTCCCCCGAAGGGCCGGAAGCGGTACAGTATCAACAGGCCCGTAGCGAGCAGGATGGATGGCATCGCCAAGCGCGTGAGCTGCGCGGGCAGGTGCGTCAGCAGGAAGGCCCCTGCCACGCCACCCACAACGCCCGCTAGCGCCAGGGGCAGCACCCAGCTCCAGCGGACGTTCCCCAGCCGCCAGTGCGAGAAGGCCGCTATGGCGCCGCTGCCCACCTTGGCCAGGTTGATCGTGGTGACGACCACCACCGGCGCGACGCCGCCGCCGACCATGACGCTGCCGGACAGGGCGCCGAAACCCATGCCGACCACGTTGTCAACCAGTCCCCCCACGGCACCGCCGAAGAGGACGATGGCCCAGAGCCAGAGTTCCATGCGGTAACGTCCGGGGCTACGTCTTGGCGGCGGGCGTCAGAGAGGGCGGCGGCTCGGCCACATGCAGGCCGCATTCCTTCTGGGTGGGGTCCAGCTCCCACCACCAGCGGCCAGCGCGAGGGTCTTCACCGGGCCTGACGGGGCGAGTGCAGGGGTCGCAGCCGATGCTCGGATAGTTCTTGTCGTGGAGAGCGTTGTAGGGGACCTGGTGCTCGCGGATGTAGGCCCACACCTGCTCCCAGGTCCAGTCGGCGATGGGGTTGATCTTGATCTTGTCCGGCCGCGCGGGGTCGAGCTCTATCTTCTTGACATCCGTCCTGGTGGAGGCCTGCTGGCGCCGCAGACCCGCAGCCCAGGCGTCCAGGCCGACCAGCGCCCGCTCCAGCGGCTCCACCTTGCGGATGTGGCAGCAGAGCTTGCGCTTGTCTATGCTCTCGTACATCAGGTTGAGGCCGTGCTGGGACACCATCTCTGCGACGGCCTGGGGCTGCGGGCGGTAGACCTCGACCTGGATTCCATACTTGTCCTGGATACGCTCGATGACCTCGTAGGTCTCCTTGGGCAGCCGCAGGGTATCCAGGGTGACGACGCGGGCCTTGGGGTTCAGGCGCCAGAGCATGTCTATGACCGCCACATCCTCAGCGCCGAAGCTCGAGGACAAGGCGAAGCGCGGGTGGAACCGCTCCAGCGCCCAGGCCAGCACTGCCTGCGCAGGCTTCTTCTCGAAGGCGTCGCTCAACGCCTGCAGCTCGTCCGCGGAGTAGACCGGCGCCCGCGAGACCGCACCGATGTCAGCCATGGAACCTGCCCTCCCGAAAGTTGACTATGCAACATGATTTTATCAACTATGCACTATACAGGCGCTTTTTCCGCGTGTCAAGCATGGGCCCAGCACAACAGCCCCACCGTTGCAGCCACCGGTCGCTGGGGTAGGATAAACCTGGGGCCAGTTGCAGATGAGCAGGGCGCCCAGATCGGAGGAAGCGGTGCTGGTGCTGAAGTCCCTGGGGCTCTTTTTGCTGGCAGGGCTGCTGGAGATAGGTGGCGGATACCTCGTCTGGCAGTGGCTACGGGAGCATCGCAGCGGCTTGCTGGCGCTCCTGGGGACAGGGGTGCTCTTCCTCTACGGGGTGGTGCCCACCTTGCAGCCCGCTCACTTTGGCCGGGTCTACGCCGCCTACGGAGGCGTCTTCGTGGCCCTCTCTCTCCTTTGGGGGTGGCTCCTCGACGGCCAGCGCCCCGACCGCTTCGACCTCATCGGCGGCGCCGTCGCGATCGCCGGCGTGGCGATCATCATGTGGTCGCCCCGGAGCCAGTAGTCCGCCGCCCCAGCTTTGATGCCTCGCGGTTCGACAGGGCCTGCCCTGAGCTAGCCGCAGGGCGGGTCGTCTTCAAGTTGACTGGCTCCTGGTCTCCTGGTGCAGGCCCGGCCGGTCCAAGAACATCGTCAGGCACTTGGCGCTGCCGCCCGCCTTGATGTACTCCGAAAGCTCTACCTCATGGACTGCGTAGCCCCTGTCCTCCAGCTCGCGGCGCAGGGACGGACAGCCGGTGTTCATCACCACCCGACGGCCCACGACGATGGCGTTGCAGCCGAAGCGCAACGCCTCCTTCCTGGGCGCCGCTATCAGGTCCGGCACCAGAGCGCGCAGCACCCGGCGCCCGTAGCGGTCAAAGGCCCCGGGGTAGTACACGGCGGAGCCGCTGTCCAAGGGGCAAAAGCAGGTGTCCAGGTGATAGAAGCGGGGGTCCACCAGCTCCAGGGACAGGACTTCTCTCCCGATCAGCTCGCTGACCGCCAGGTGGGAGCGGATATCGGAGCGATAGCGGTAGCCCCCGCACAGGGCCTCGCCGCAGGGCAGGAGGTCTCCCTCGCCCTCGAAATACATGCCTTCCGGCAGCAGGGCGACCTGGAAGCCGTGCCCCCGGAACCAACGCTGGAAAGGTGCCTCCTCCCCTGCCCGCTCGCTGTAGCGGAACCGGCTCAAGATGACCAGCCCGCCCTCGCAATAGCCGGCATTGGCCGTGAACACCATGTCGGGCAGGCCCGCCCGCGGCGTCGCCAGCTCCACCGCGGCCCCCGCATCCTCTGTCAACACCCGCCGGAGGTGGTCCCACTGCTCCCGCGCCCGCGCCTGGTCAGCGCCGCGCCGGCGGTCCATCCAGGGGTTGATCTCATACTGGATGCCATAGAAGTCCGGCGGGCACATCAGCAAGCGGGCCACGGCTGCCTCCCGTCGCGAGGGCAACACGCCGAGGGCGACATCGTTCCCTATAGAGGGTTGACGCGAGCCGCCCGGGCCCGGTCGTCCAAGACCTGCCGCAAGCCACTGATGGCACGGTACAGGCTGATGGCCACCGCCACGGTCAGGGCGGCCACCAGAAGCCAGAGCACCTGGGCCTGGAGGTTGAGCCCCAGCCCCAAGGGGTGGTCGAACCACTGGATGACAGGCTTGAGCTTGGGCAGCGCCAGGGTGACATCGCGCACGTGGGCCCACCACCAGCCGTTGACCATCATCGCTATCAGGTGGGCTCCGGCCAGGGCGATGATGGCCCCGCGGGCCGCCGTCAGGGCCAGGGTGCCGGTGGTCTGGCGGCTCACCCCCCAGCCGTCCCAATCCTTGGGAAGGTCCAGGCCCGGCCAGGGGAGAGCGCCGCTGATGGCGTGGGCCAGGCGCGGCGCCACCAGGCGCCGGTTCTCCCAGTACGTAGTGTGATCAGAAAAAGGGTTGTCCTGGTTGATCACCCGCCGGTGCTTGAGCTGCATGGGGTCGAGCCCCGAGCTGCACCAGACCTCGGCGTCCAGGGGTCCAGCGGGCACCGGGTCGTACCTGGCATAGAGGTAGACCCACCGGAAGCCCGAGGCCACATCGTCCGGCTTCGTGGGCAGCGGGGCCGCGATCTCCCGGTCAACCGGGCGCAGGAAGCGCCGCAGCGCCCCGGGCACGGGCGCCCCCTTGGCCAGCCGCCAGGTGCGGTTGAGGCCGGCGCCGACGCTGACGAAGGTGATGCGCTTCTTCCGGCGGCCCCGCTGGGCGGCGATGAACGCCCCCAGCATCCCGTTGGCCTGTAAAGCGTCGTAGGCCACCGTGGCGCCGAGGGAGTGGGCGATGATGGTGACGTCGGCAACATCCTTATCATCCAGGAGGCGCTCCACCTCCCGCTCCAGCACACGCCGGATAGCCGACGCCCACGCCGTGTGCTCCACGAAGCGATAGGCGTCGCCCAGACCCCGGACGAAGAAGGCGTCCATGGTTGTGCTCAGCCAGCGTCCCAGGTTGGGCAGGCCGGGCAACGCCGGCAGCCAGAGGAGGAACCACCCCAGCATGAGGGCTGCGGTGGCCAGCACGGCAGCCACCGGGGAGGCCAGGGCCATGACCAAGCCCATGACGGTCATGCCACCCTTGGTAACGCGGCCAACGCTTATCTGGGCCTCCTTTACAGCCTTGGTCCCCGCTGCCTGGCGGAGTCGCGGCAACTTCACCACCTGGATGCCGTCGGCATTGGCCTCCGCCAGGCCCCGCGCCGCAAAGGAGTGCGCCCGGCGCTCTGTGGCCAGGACCGGCGCGCACTCATAGGCGATGCTGGGGTCTCCCTTATCCGGCTGCTCGTTGGCTACGTCTTGCAGGCCGTTGAATATGCCCCGGATCTGCCGCCCGGCGTGGAGCAATCCCCAAATGAAGAGAGCTTTCAACGTGGGAGGCTGAAAGACCGGCGCCCAATAGGCCTCCCGGAACAGCCACCGCTGTGGCTTGCCCCCGCCGCCCGCCGGGGGCGCAAAGTCCAGGACCGCTTCCGCTGCGTCGCCCCCCGTCACCTCCATCGCCTGGCGCACCGCGGCCCCATGCTCCACCAGGTACTCGGCGATGGGGTTTACCACAGCAGCTAGAGTCTCGCCCTTGCTGGGCTCGCCGATGCCGTGAATGACGACCACGCCGTGCGTTCCGCCCGCAGGGGGAGGGCCCATGTCTATAGCCATAGCTTGCCTCCCTCCAAAGAGTACGGGGGGAGTATGCCAGCCTGGGTAGTGGCGGTCAATGGAGCCTTATTCATATTTGTCAGGCTTACCACCGCGAGGCATATCTCTCTCATCCTCTGCATAAGTCACCGTTGGGTTTGGACCACCCCTGGAGCTAGCCCTCATGTGGAGGGCTCCGTGTGCTCCTTGAAGGCGCCTCGTGGTTTCATCGATCACGCGAACAACGATCTTGAACTGTAGCCACGCGGGGAACTTGTCTGGCGGGCCGTGAAGCCAAAGGACGCTAATCTTTGCGGCCATTAGATCAGCCCAATATTGCTTACGGGACCTTTATCCCCCGTGATCCAGACTATGCCGTTACGTTGGCAATGATCGATGCTAGGCTTATCCCCAACACCAGTCGGGAGGTTACACAACTCAGGGACATCTTGGTAGTGAGTCATATCGAACCAGCGGCTCAGACCCTTAGCAATGTCTGGGCTCAAGTCGTTGTCAATTAGAAAGCGAATCTGTTTCTGTGGCTCTGAGTCGATCTTCCCACTCCAGCGCGTGGAGGATTTGCTGCTCCGACAGCTTGAAGCTTTGTGCAAGGTATTCCGGGGTATCGCCCCCGTTCGCCATTCGCCAGACCATTCGTGTTGGAAGACGAGTCTCTGTTATGCAAGGCTCCCCAAACTGAACCTGCGGATCAATGAGTACGTCCGCATGTGGACGCCATGTGGCGGCGACCTTGTAGCCGTCATGCCTTATGAAGGTCATATCACTAACAGGTTGCAAGTAGTTCCCCAGCAGTTCAACAAAGGCTAATTGCCCCTGCCGACTGGCAGCAGCCATTAATCCGAATGGCAACTCAGCAAACACGTCTTTCGTCTCTGTCCACACTGTCTCCACAGCGAAAGGCCGGGGGTGATGGTTCTGCTCCCGCAACCATATCTCAGCCCGATGGATTTTGGGCCATTTCACTCCTAAAACCCTTAGAATTGTGATTACTCTCATTGAGATTAGGTCTTCAAAGGCGATCACCAACTGATCGCCAGGCATTGCTGCCAAACCAGGCAATGTCAGACCGACGCGAACCCAGTGAATCAACTGGCGTGACTTAACACGCTCAAACGCCTTAAGCGATGAAGGATCATGGGGGAAGTTGGTTGTATCGCGGCGAAGAGTGGCTGTAAGATATTGCGCGGCTTCTCTTGGAGCATAGAGACCCTGGAAATTGCCCAACTCATCTTTCAGTTGCGTCGTCATAGCCTTGACCCCCTTCGCGGACAGTGCTACCCTATCCACGTCGGGGGCCTCGATCTCGCTACTTGTCCTAGCAGGATCGGCCCGGTGTGTCGAATATCTGTGCTGTACGTGTTGCAAGCCGAGTTTAGCATAGAGGCCCCGCCTGTAACAAGGGGCGGGCCTTGCTCTTTGCCTTAAGCTACCTTCCTTACGCAAGCCCTCCCGCCCGACGCCAAAGCCTTCGCCTGAAGGCTAATGGTTGCCAGCAGCGCATGAAGGCGCACCTTCTTGAGCCCCCGTACCCTGACGCCGTTCAGCCGGTGAAACTCCTTCAGGCGTCCGCTCAGGCGCTCTACCGCTGTCCTTCTGTTGTAGATCAGCGTCCATTCTGGTGTCAGCCTCGCCTTGGCTACTGCTCGCTTATGAGTGGGGTTGGGGTCTATGATCGCTTGCGCCCCTGGATAGTACCGACTAACGTGTTCCCGAATCCGATCAGAAGAGTAGGCGGAGTCGGCAATCACATGCCGGGGCCAGAAGTGGTTGGTGGCATAGCGGGCCTGCCGGAGAAGCGGGGTGGCCCTCTGCGAATCGTGGACATTCCCCCTTGTCACATCAATGACGATGGGCAACTCGTAGATGGTGTCGCAAAGGATGTGGACCTTGTAGCCCCAGACGAACTTCTTGTTGCCCTCGGTGTTGGTCTTGACGCACCACCCCGCGTCCGGGTCCGACGCGCCATGATGCTTACCGCCGTTCGACCACGCCTTGATGTCGGTGCTATCTATGGCGACCGACTTCCCGAAGCCGGGCAATTCCTTGTGGAGCCGATCCGTCAGTGCCCAGAGAACCTTCTTCACCAGGGTGGCGTAGACCGGCTTGGCGAGCTTGGACTGGAACCGAGAGAAGGTTGGCTGGCTGGGGACGCCGTCCGGCGATTCGATGCCGCAAGCCCTGGCAATGAACGGGTTATCCTGAAGGAGCCGGATCAAGGACGATACGGATTCGATGCCCAACGCGTAATAGGCGATATAGCAGCGCCAGAGAATCTTGGGGTCGTATCCTCTGGGGCCGCGTCGCCTGGGGCCTCTGAGCTTAGCCAGCAGGTCTTCATCGGGAAGCTCCCTGAAGATTGCCTGAAGCTCGGCAACGACGGGTGGGCTTGCGCTCTTGGTGTTGGCGCGTCTATTATAGAGCGACGCCATCGGGAAGCTGATACCTTCCTGCTGGCTAGGGGTCGCAGGTGCTTCAACACTTGCGGCCCCGTTCCTTATCTAGAACAAGTGTACGCCTCTACAGATGTGGTGTCTATATCTGGAGGCACAGAGATACCACCAGTTTCAACGAGTTTGAGATGAATAGCGACAGCCGCCAGAAGGGAAGGTGGCGAGAATAGTGCGGCTATGCTGCTAGAGCGGCGTATTACGACGTGGGGGAATTATGAATAAGGCTCAATGGAGAGGCGTCGCTACCTAGCGCCGGGGGCCAGAAAGAGGCCCGGCCAGAGCGCCACTGCAAGACAGCTGGGATGCCGGCCAGCCCGACGAAGACCACCAGTTGCTAGGACCAGCAGGCGCCATTATGATGGCGGCGCTCACACGCAACTGGAGTCCCATGCAAGAGCGCCTGGAATTCGACGCCGTGGTCGTGGGTGCCGGGCCGGCTGGCTCGGTCACCGCGCGCACCATCGCCGGCGACGGCAAAAGGGTAGCCCTGCTGGAGGAGCATCCCCAGGTGGGGCGGCCGGTCCACTGCTCCGGCTTCGTCAGCCCGCGCATCTTGCGCTTGCCCCACTTCCCCAGCGAGGTTGTGCTCAACGAAGTGGTGGGCGCGGTGGTATACGGCCCGGGGAAGGCGTCCCTTGCCCTGGGCGGCGACCGGACCTATGGGCTGGTGTTGGACCGTTGCGCCCTGGACCAGCGGCTGGCTGCCAGGGCCCAGCAGTCCGGCGCCGAGCTGCTGCTGCAACATCGGTTCCTGGATGCAACCCCCACGGCCGGCCGGATGGCCGTGCGCTGTCGCACCCCGGCGGGCGAGGTGCAACTGCGGGGCCACCTGGTGGCCCGGGCCGATGGCGCCCAGGGGGTGGTCGCCCGGCGCTCCCGCGACCCCGGAGAGATCATCTGGTGCCTCGGCGCCGAGGCCATGCTGCCCTCTCATCCCCGCGACTGGGTCCGGGTCTACGTGGGCCACGCGGAGGCGCCCGGGTGGTTCGCCTGGACCATCCCCGTGGGCGATGGCCGTGTGAGAATAGGTGTAGGCAGCCTCTTCCATCCCCGGCGGGCGGCGTCGCCCCGGGCCCTGCTGCGGCGCCTGCTAGAAGGCCGCCGCGACCACTTCGCGGGCTGTCGCCTCCTGCAGCTCAGCGGCGGCTTTATCCCCCTGTACTCGCCGCTGCCCACCGTTGGCCCGGGGATGGTCCGAGTGGGTGACGCCGCCCGGCAGGTGAAGCCGACAACTGGTGGCGGCATCTACATGAGCATGCTGGCGGGGGAGCTGGCCGGCCAGGCCATGAACGAGGCCCTGCGCCAGGGCGACACCTCGGCGGCGTCCCTCCGGCGCTATGAGGCCCGCTGGCAGGGAGGCATCGGGGAGGAGCTCCAGCGCGGACAGGACCTGCGCGCCATCTTCACGCGCCTGTCGGACCGCCAGCTCCGCCTCCTGCTCTGGCTCTTCTCACGCCCTGGTCTGCAGGGCATCATCAGCCGCTACGGCGACATTGACTACCAGAGCCC
>JACQGV010000135.1 GCA_016199375.1 Chloroflexota bacterium
TCTCACGCCCGCCCGTGGCCTTGGGCTGGCGCGCCAGCTCGCGGGGGACGATGGTGCCTTCGTCTGTCTGGCGGTAGCGGACGAGGAAGATGTACCCCTCGTCCTCCAGGAGCTCAAGCCCCTGGTCCTCCTGCATGGGGTTCAGGTAGCCATCTATCTTGCGGGCGCCGGGGATGGGAATCCGGGTGCCTTCCAACGGTCAGACCTCCTCTTGTGGTTGACACTGTAGCGCCTAGGCGCCGGCAGGGTCAAGTGCGGGTCGTGTAGAATGTGTCCCAGGCGACAGGAGGGCCTGCAACTCCTATGGTCCAGCTAACTCCTGCCAGGGTGCGCTATGCGCCCAGCCCCACGGGGCTCCCCCACGTGGGCAACATCCGCACAGCGCTGTTCAACTGGCTGTGGGCCCGCCACACCGGCGGCCAGTTCATCCTCCGCATCGAGGACACGGACGTGGCCCGCCGGGTGGAGGGCGCCACGGAAGGCATCATGGAGAGCCTGCGGTGGCTGGGACTGGACTGGGACGAGGGCCCCCTGGTCGGCGGCCCCTACGCCCCCTACGTCCAGAGCGAGCGGCTGCCCCGGTACGAGCAGGAGGCCGCGCGGCTGGTGGGCTCCGGGCGCGCCTACTTCTGCTTCTGCTCCGAGGAGCGGCTGGAGGCAATGCGGGCCGCGCAGGCCCGCCGCCGCGAGCCTCCTCGGTACGACGGCACCTGCCGGCGCCTCCCCGACGAGGAGCGCAAGCGCCGCAAGGACGGCGGCGAGCCCTGCGTAGTCCGGTTCAAGGTCCCCCACCGGGGCGAGACCGTAACCTTTCACGACCTGGTCCGGGGCGAGATCTCCTTCCGCGACGAGGACATCGAGGACTTCGTCATCCTGAAGTCCGACGGCTATCCCACCTATCACCTGGCCAATGTGGTGGACGACCACCTCATGAGCATCACCCACGTCATTCGGGGCGAGGAGTGGATCAGCTCCTGCCCCAAGCACGTGCTCCTCTACCACGCCTTCGGGTGGCAGCGGGAGATGCCGGTCTTCGTTCACATGCCTGTCACCCTGGGGCCTGATAAGGGCAAGCTGAGCAAGCGCCACGGCGCCGAGCCTGTCCTGGAGTACCGGCGGCAGGGCTACCTGCCGGAGGCGTTGGTCAACTTCATGGCGCTCTTGGGCTGGTCCCTGGACGACAAGACGGAGATCATCGGCCGCGAGGACCTGGTCAAGCACTTCAGCCTGGAGCGCATCGGCGCCACCAGCGCCGCCTTCAACCGCGAGAAGCTGGACTGGATGAACGGCGTCTACATCCGCCAGCTCTCCCCGGAGGAGCTCACCGACAAGCTGATGCCGTTCCTGGAGGAGTGGCAGGCCCGCACCCGGGCGCCCCACTTCTCCCGCAGCCTGTTGCGGCAGGTCGTCCCCCTCATCCAAGAGCGGCTGCGCCGCTTGGACGAGGCCCCCGCCCTCGCCGACTTCTTCTTCGTTGATGAGCTGGCCTACGATGCGGTCCTGCTGGCGCCCAGGGGCCTCCCCCCGGATGCCGCGCGGGACGCCCTGGGGCGCACGCGCGAGGCCGTGTCCGCCTTGCGGGAATGGACGCCGGAGGCGCTGGAGGGCGGCATCCGCGGGCTGGCCCTGGAGCTGGGGTTGAAAACGGGGCCCTACTTCGGCTGCATACGGGTGGCGGTGACGGGGCGGGCGGTGTCGCCGCCCCTCTTTCAGACGATGGCTGTCATCGGGAGAGGGCGCTGCCTGGCGCGCCTGGACGCCGCCATCGAAAAACTAAAGCAGGGAGCAGCGTAGCTTCAGGTCTGCCATGCTATAATGAGCCGTACTTGGCAGGCGGGATTAGACCCTGTGCCGGGGCGGCCGCAGGTGGGGCCGCCCGTCGTTTTGCCAGCCCTGCTCGCCTTGGCAACCTTGCGAGCCCGACTGCCTCGATTGCCTGGGAGCTGACGTGGGCCTTATTTTCCCCCTCGGCGCGGTCCTGCTGGTCCTGCTCATGCTCCTGGCTTCAGTAGGAGGGGACGGAATGCGACCTGGCGCGGTGCTGAAGCTGGTCTATATCCTGGCGGTGGGAGCCTTCATCCCTATGGCCGTGGGGTTCGGCATCGCCGCCTTCTACAAAGGGCCGGAATACCCTGTGTACGACCGGCCTGTTCCCGCCAAGCCCTCTCCGCCGGGCGAGTCGCAGCCGCGCCTGTCGGAGCCCGCCAAGCCCTTTCCGCCGGGCGAATCGCAGCAGGCGGAGTTCGATAAGAAGCAGAAGGAGTACGAGCAGGCGCGCAACCACCATACCAGAAACGTGTTCATCATCGCCGGCATCGTAGGGGTCGGGGTGATCGCGGCCGGGCTGCTGCTCGCCGCGAGCCTGGAGGCGATCCGGTCGGGTCTGGTGCTGGGCGGCACCATCACGGTGGTCTACGGCGCCGGGCAGTATTTCGGCAACGCCTCCGACGCCACCCGCTTCATCATCGTAACCCTGGGCCTGGCGCTTCTTCTTGCCCTGGGCTACTGGCGGTTGCGGGAGTGGGCCAAGCAGAGCCCTGGTCAGACATAGGGACAAGAGCATGGACTACCAGGGGGTGATCGAGTACCTGCAGGGCCTCACCGACTTCGAGAAGTCGCCCACGGTACTCTACAGCGCCGCCAACTATGACCTGCGCCGGCTCCACGACCTCCTCGACAGGCTGGGCAGACCACATCTGAGCGCCCCCACAGTCCACATCGCTGGCACCAAGGGCAAGGGCAGCACCGCGGCCCTCATCGCCGCTGCGCTGCAGGAGGCCGGCTACCGCGTCGGTCTCTACACCTCGCCCCATCTCCACAGCTTCCGGGAACGGATTGCGGTCAACGGGCGCCCCCTCGAAGCGGCGGAGTTCGCGGCCGCGGTGGAGCAGGCCCGGCCCCACATCGACGCCATCAACGCCCACCCCGTCCATGGCAGGATAAGCTGGTTCGAGGCGCTCACTGTCGTCGCCTTCCTACACTTCGCCCGCCAGCGGGCCGAGGTCCAGGTGCTGGAGACCGGGCTGGGCGGCCGCCTGGACGCCACCAACGTGGTGCCGCAGCCCCTGGTCTCGGTTATCACCTCCATCAGCCTCGACCACACCCAGATCCTGGGCGACACCGTGGCCCAGATCGCCCGCGAGAAGGCCGGGATCATCAAAGCGGGCCGGCCGGTGGTGTCCTCGCCCCAGGTCCCCGAGGCGCTGGCGGTGCTGGACGAGGTCGCCCGGTCGCGGGGGTCGTCCCTGGTCGTGGCCGGGCGCGACCTGTCCTGGCGCAAGGACGCGGCCTCGCCCGATGGCCA
>JACQGV010000136.1 GCA_016199375.1 Chloroflexota bacterium
CAGCGATGCGCACCCGCACCTCGCGCTCCTTGGGCGGGTCGAGCTCGACCTCCTCCAGTTGCAACGGCTTTCCGGGCTCGTAAAAGACGGCGGCCTTCATGCCTGGGCTCCCTTCTGCGGTTCGCGCTCAGCCGCGGGGCTGCGTTGGGTAGATGTAGACCAGGGTAGCAGAAAGCGCAGGCGCTGCCAACCAGAGGAATTGCGGCAGACGCCCGTCGGCTACTACCAGCGCTGCTGCCCTGATGCGGTGCCCTCGGTGGCCTGTCTAGACAGGCGCCGCTTCTTGCCCGTCGGTGCCCGCGGCGGGCGTGACAGCGAGCTCTAGAGAACTGCCTTTGGTTGCTTGACAAGAGACGGCGATGGCCGTATATAATTTGTATACGAAAAGGGTCCAGGGCTGAGAATGCTTAGGCTAGAAGCCATCGAGATAGATGACCATATCTTAGAGAAGCTAGAAGTGAGGCATCACGTAACTTTGGGGGAGGTCGAAGAGGCCTGCACGTCGGATAGGCGCCACGTCAGGCGCGGCAGGCAGGGGCTTTATAAGATCTTCGGGCAAACTGGTGCGGGCCGCTACTTGCTGGTGGTGCTCGTGAATCTTGGCGCTGGGACCTGGAGGGTAGCTACGGCTAGGGAGATGACCGATGAGGAAGAGCGCCTCTATACCAAAGCCATCGGACACAGTCGCTGACCGGGAACGGGAGATCGAGCGCATCGAACAGGGGAGCGCTTGGGATGGCGACGAGGGTGAGGTTGTCGAGTTGGAGGTCAAAAAGCCGCTCGACAAAGTTATCCCAGTACGCCTGTCGGCTGACAAGTGGGAGGAATTGCGCCGAGAGGCGCGCCAACTGGGTATCGGCCCCACGACGCTGGCCCGCATGTGGATAATGGAACGCTTGCGGCAGAGAGGCAAGGCGGCCGGCTAGCGTCAGGTTACGGCTTGCGGCTAGCGCCGGCCTCCTGGCCCAGATAGCGGACGCCGGTGTTGCCCTGGGCCAGGTCGCGCCAGAACTCATCCTTGAGGGCTTCGGGAAACACCGTCAGGCCCACCATCTCTTGTGGCGAGAGGAAGCGGGCCTCCTCCACATATTGAAAATCGGTGTCGCCAGGCACCAGATTACTCGTGTTCGGCGCGCCTTGGAAGGACCGGGCGAGGACGAAGAGCTCCAGATTATGACGCTGCATCTCAACGTCGAGGAACTCCCTCAGGTATATTACGGGCCCTAACTCCACGCTGATGCCAGCTTCTTCGGAGGTCTCGCGGGCGGCGCAGCGGAAGATGTCCTCACCGTCGCGCAGGCCGCCGCCGGGTGGCACCCACCACTCGGAGCCAGTCTCAGGATGGCGGTGCCTGACCAACAGCAGACGTCCATCAGACACGACCAACGCGGCGGCGCGGATGCGGTGCTGCATCGTTAACTGCGCGGCGCAGGTGCCCGCGGCGGGCGCGACAGGAGCATCAGCACGCCGGCAGTGGCCGTGGCGGCGATCAGGGAGAGCAGCACTATCGAGTAGTTGCCCGTAGCGTCGAAGAGGACGCCGCCCAGGTAAGGGCCGAACCCAGAGGAGAGGGCCCCGATGGGCGCGAGGGCGCCGCGGATGGTCCCCAGAGACGCCCTGCCGAAATAGTCGGGCCAAAGCAGGCTCTGGACCACCGGCATCGCCCCCATGGTGAAGCCGGCCACGCCCCCGTAGATGAGGGCCGCGGTGGCGCTATGGACGTTGAAGAGCACGCCGATGGCCGCCGCCGCGCCCAGAAAGTTCAGCGCCGCCAGGTAGCGCAGGGGCACGAACTCAGCGGCCAGGCCCCAGACGAGCTTGGCGGTGAGGGACCCCGTGGCGAAGAAGGTGACCATGGCGGCCGCAGTGGCGACCGATAGCCCCCGGTCCTGGAGCAGCGGCACCTGGTGCAGGGTCAGGGTGCTCATGGCCAGGCCGGATAGGTTGGTGGCGATCAATAGCATCCACAGGGCAGGGGTGCGAGCGGCCTCCCGCAAGGTCCAGTCTCGCTCCTCGCGCTTGCGCGCGCTCGGCAGGGGCAAGCGCCAGCGTCGCGGGGCGGGCGCGGCCGGCGGCGCTGGGGTGCTGCCTGGCTCGGCATCGCCGTCGGGTCGCAGGCCCATATCCTCCGGCTGGCGGCGCATCAGCCACAGCGCCAGGGGCACTACAACCACCAGGAGCAGCACCCCCAGCACGATCCAGGCGCTGCGCCAGCTGTAGTGGCCCAGGAGAAAAGCGGTGAGCTGGGTGAGGGTAATGCCGCCGATGGAGATGCCCATGGCGGCGATGGCCACGGCCCGGCCGCGCCGGCGCACGAACCACTTGGAGACGACCGTCGTCGTCACCATGCCGCTCATGGTGCTGAAACCCACCGACCACAGCACGCCGAAAATCAGGTAGAACTGGGTCAGTGT
The DNA here is from genome assembly GCA_016199375.1 of Chloroflexota bacterium. Classification (GTDB taxonomy): domain Bacteria; phylum Chloroflexota; class Dehalococcoidia; order SHYM01; family SHYM01; genus JACQGV01. The sequence goes on from JACQGV010000136.1 coordinate 2,415, forward strand.
ATGCACCTGGCTAAGGAGCAGCAGACTCCCGCCCGCCGCCAGCGCTCCTCCCGCCATCAGCAGCCGGGGGCCCGAGCGATCGAGGATGCGGCCCACCACCGGGCCCAGGACCATGTTCACCAGGGAGCGCAGCGTAAGGGCCAGGGAGAGGGAGCCCCGACTCCAGCCCAGCTCTTCGCTCATGGGCTTGATGAACAGGCCGAAGCTGTAGAAGCTTACCCCCATGCTGAAGAAGTCGCCGACCCAGGAGCAGAGGACGATCCACCAGCCGTGGAAGATGCGGGGGCGCGGGGACGCCGCAGGCAGGCCGGCTGCGGCCTGGGGGCTGCGCGGGGCCGTGACTGCTTCGGCCAGGGCCGTGCTCCTGAGCTGAGGGGCGTCCGCCGGAGGCTGGGGCCATCGTACGCCCCGGCCCAGGCCTTGTCAAAAACAACGGTTTGGGAGCGGGCGAGCAGCAGAAGGAGGTGGACGGCGGCCCCAGGCGCCGGCGCTGCGTGCCTAGCCCACGGCCGCCTTGGCCTCGCGCCAGAGCTGGTCCAGCCCCGCCAGGTCCAGGCTGGACAGGGCGCTGCCCTGCTCCCTGGCGCTGCGCTCCATGTGGCGGAAGCGCCGCTCGAAGCGGGCATTGCCCACGCGCAGCGCCTCCTCGGCGTCGAGCCCCAGCCAGCGGGCGGCGTTAACCAGAGAGAAGAGCACATCCCCAAGCTCCCCGCGCTGGGCGCCGGGGTCGGCGGCAGCGCGGAGCTCCTGCACCTCCTCCGCCAGCTTCTCCCAGGCCCCCTCCGGCGTGGGCCAATCGAAGCCGACCTTGGCGGCGCGCCGCTGGAGCTCCAGGGCGCGGGCCAGGGCGGGCAGGCCCACGGGGACGCCGTCCAGGGCGGACTCCCGCACCTTGCCCTCGGCTTCCTTGAGGACCTCCCAGTTAGCGACCACCTCGGCGGCGTCCTTCACTTCCAGGCCGGCGAAGACGTGCGGGTGGCGGTGGATGAGCTTGGTGCTGAGCCCGCGCAGGACGTCGTGGACATCGAAGGCCCCCTCCTCCCGATATATCTCGGAGTGGAGGAGCACCTGGAGCAGCAGGTCGCCGAGCTCCTCCGCCACGCGCTCGGGAGCGCCCTGGTCCAGGGCCTCGAGGGCCTCGAAGCATTCCTCCAGCAGGTAGCGCTTGAGGCTCTCATGGGTCTGCTGGCGGTCCCAGGGGCAGCCACCCTCGCCCCGCAGGCGCGCCACGATCTGCTCGGCGGTGGCGAAGGAGCCCAGGTCCTGGTCCCAGGGCAGCGGCGGCAGGTAGAGGCAGGCGAGGCCGGGCTCCGCTTCTCGCCGGGCAAGCTCGCCCACCGTCGTGGGCATCACCTGGACCTGGCCCGGCCCGTCCACGGTGGTCACCAGGGAGACGGGATGGGACGCCGGGTAACGGCGCGCCAGCTCGGCCCACAGGGCCGCGGGCACGCCGGCGCCCGAGAAG
>JACQGV010000137.1 GCA_016199375.1 Chloroflexota bacterium
GACACCTCGACGGGGAAGCGTGTCACCGGACTGGACAAGGACGCGGTTGTCAAGGTGGTCCTGCCCCACGGGGAGGAGAAGATAGCCGGGTACTCCAAGCGCGGTGGCACTGGCCCCTGGATGTGGGTCGCGGCCTGGGAGGTCCCGAAGACCTACCCGCTGGGCACCTTTGACTACCAGATCGTGGTCACCAAAGGCGGCCGGACGGGCACCTTTGACCAGGACAAAGTGGCCCTGGTGAACAAGGACCGAGGTATAGACAGCCGGGTGCAGATTGTAGAGTAACGACGCCGGATAGTCCCAATGAGAGCCCTGGGAGGGGCGTCCGAGCCGCCCCTCTCAGGGACCTGGGGTGGGGATGCCGGCGTCTGCGAGGGGAAGAGGGGAGGACGTACATGAGTGCCTCAGTCAGCCGAGCTAGAGCATGGTTGGTCCCGCTAGGGCTTGGCGTGCTGGCCATCGGCCTGGCGACGCTGGCAGCGGCGTGCGCTGGTAAGGAGCCGCAGCCGCCACCCGCCCAGGCACAATCCCAGCCCGCGGCAGCGCCTGCTTCCCAGGCTCAAGCACCGGCGGCAGCCAAGGTGGCGCTGAAGCTGCTCAAGACGCAGCCGGAGAGCGGCTACGTGGACGCTAGCTTCACCATCACTGGGGAGGGTCTGCCTCCCAACCAGGCAGCAGAGCTCCTGTGGGCCACCTGGAATGGCGGCTTTGACACCAACGTCATGGCGGAAACCATCGAGTTCGCGGGGCTCCGCTACGCCGACAAGCGCGTCCCCCTGGGGAAGGCCACTACCGATGCCCAAGGGCGGCTAGGGGCCAGCTTCAAAGCCCCCCAGGACTATGGAGGCGTCCACGACATCTATGTGGTGGTAGATGGCCAGGAGGTTGCCCGCGGCGGCTTTCAGATCGGGCGGTCCATCTCAGTCAGTCCCAAGCAAGGCCCGGTGGGAACGCCGATCACTATCTCGGTCACCGGGATGGGCAAGCCTCCCATCGAACACGCCCTCTCGGTCCGCTACGACAACCAATATACCGGCTCCATCACCGGCATCACCACGGGGGGCGCTGCCACCGCCGTCATCCGCGCTGCCGGGCCACCGGGCGTCCACACCATCGAGCTCAGCGGCGCCGGCAACCATGGTGCGGGGTACCTGAACAACCAGCAGTCCCCGTATGCGAGGCTCTTCCCGAAGGACGGGGCCTTTCGTTTCACCTTTACCGTGACGGCAGATGGCGGACCGCCCCCCGCAGCCTTGGAGTGGCCGGCAGCCAATCGTGTGGCGCAACTGGCCGCTGATGCCCCCCGGACAACGGCCAGCCGGACCGCGCCGGGCAAGGCGATCACGGCGTCACTAAATACTTCCCGTGGTCCCATTCTCACTCCCGCCGCGGTGACCGCCAGCGGCCTGCGCCAGGGGACAGAGGTCGAGATGCAGTGGATAACCGCCAAGGGCAACCGGGTAACCGCCGCCGGCTGGGACCTGGTCGGGACTTCCCTGGGCACTGCCAAGACGGACGGCAACGGCTCACTGCGGGCCGACATCAAGGTGCCCGACGGCCTGGGTGGGTGGCACATGCTGGCGGTGGCCCAGGATGGGGCCCCGGTGGCCAGTCTCCCCTTCTATGTCCAGCAGAGCCTGGTAGCCGTCACGCCCACGCGGGTGAAGGCCGGCCAGCAGTTCACCATTCAGCTCAAGGGAGTGGGCTGGACGGAGCTGGACAACACCGTGGCGGTGACCTACGACAACGCCTACATGGGGTATGCCTGCGGCTTCAACAGCAATGGCGATGTGACCGTGTACATCGTCGCCGTGGGGGCTCCTGGCACCCATCTGATCGACATCTACCCCACCACCTTCCAGGGCAAGGCCACCGGGCGCTGGCCATTCCAGATGCCCCAGCTCAATGCGCTGGAGGACCATCCCAGCCTGGGACTGGGGTATAACCTGCCTATCTACCGGCTGGCCATAGAGGTGGTTGACTAGCGCCAAGGTGTGTCGGAAACACGACGAGGGGGATGAACGCCCGGCCGTCATCCCCCTCGCTGTACCTGTACCCACCGGTGCCGAAGAGAATAAGTCCGACCCCAAGGCCCTCTCAGACTCCTGAAGCCGCGGCGACAGGTTGTTATAGCCCTGGTGTCGGTCCCAGAGCTCGAAGACGGCGCTGGAAGTCCTGTCCTTTTGGCCTGCGCAGCGAACGGAGCGGTCCCTTAGGTAAGCCGTAGAGGACGGAGTAGGACAAGGTGACCTCAGCCACTTTTCCATACGACACCCCTGTCCTCTCCCCGCAGGACTCCTTGTCATCTGGGGCCGTCTGGAAAACCCCATCGAGCCCTGACTTCGTAGGCCGATTCCCCCCGGTAGTCTGTGCCCAAGGCGGTGCGGCGAATGTGTCTCCCTGTGGACTTGGTGAACATTGATCTCGTGTAAGCCAGCCCCGCGCTTGTCGAAGTTAGTCGCATCAGCCGAAAGGGGCGCGGGCGTTGCTCTTGGTCATTCCCGTACCGCTGGGGGAGGTGCATCATGGAACGCCTGCAAACAGGCGCGGTTACCGCACGACTATCTGCTGGTGGCTTGTCCCGGTGGGGGATACTACCCATAACTGTTCTACTAGTGGTACTCCTGCCGACCCTGCTGCTCTTGCTGCCCCTAATAC
>JACQGV010000138.1 GCA_016199375.1 Chloroflexota bacterium
AGCGCTGCGGCAACGCCAACCTCTGCTCCCTGGTGCCCGACCTCCAGCTCAAGCTGGGCTACGAGTGCCTGCCGCCGGAGAAGCTGGCCCGGCTGACCGAGGTGGCCCACCTGGTCAGCGAGATCGCGAACCTGGTCCCCGACGCCCACCAGCCCTACGTGGGCGTCAGCGCCTTCGCCCACAAGGCCGGCCTCCACGTCGCCGCCGTACTCAAGCACGAGATGTCCTACCAGCACATAGACCCCGCCCTGGTGGGGAACCGCACCCGGGTGGTGGTCTCGGAGCTCTCGGGGAAGGGGAACATCGTCTACAAGGCGGAGGAGCTGGGCCTGTCGCACCTGCTGCAGGGCGACCTGGCGCGGGAGCTCGCCCAGCGCATCAAGGAGATGGAGAGCCGGGGCTACCAGTTCGAGGGGGCCGAGGCCTCCTTCGAGCTCCTGCTGCGCCGCGCCCACAAGGACTACCAGGCCCCCTTCGAGGTCCTGGACTTCAGCGTCGCCGTGGACGGGCGCCAGCCGCTGGCGCTCAACGGCAGTGGCCTCACCTCACGGGCGACCGTCAAGGTGCGGGTGGCGGGGGAGGAGCTGCTGATGGCGGGGGAGGGCAACGGCCCTGTGAATGCCCTGGACTCCGCCCTGCGCAAGGCCCTGAACCACTTCTACCCCAGCCTGGCCGCGGTCCACCTCACCGACTACAAGGTGAGGATCCTGGACGAGGCGGCGGGGACTGGCGCCTGGGTGCGCGTCCTCATCCAGTCCAGCGACGGCGCGGAGGAGTGGACGACGGTGGGCGCCTCCGAGAACATCATCGAGGCGAGCTGGACCGCCCTGACGGACAGCCTGGAGTATTGGCTGGTGCAGCGCCGCGAGCAGTAGAAGCGCCGCGGGCAGGAGGCAGCGGACCCCAGATGCGACGGTTGACAGGACCAGCGTAAGGAGCTCGCCATCGCCCTGGCGCACGGCAAGGCTGGCCTCTTCTCCAGAGTAGCCCTGGTCGTCTGGGCGGGGGTGCTTGCCGGGGCGGCCTGCGGGCCCCGCGAAAAGAGCATCCAGGCCACGGTGGAGGCCCGGGTGGTGGCGGCCCTGGCCACGATCCAGGCGAGTCCAACCGCGACTCCCTCTGGCCTCCCCAGCCCGCCGCCTACGGTGCCGCCCCCACCGCCGCCGGCGACGCCGACTTCCACGCCTGCTCCTTCGCCGACACCCCCGCCGACCGCCAGGCCTATACCTTCGCCCACTCCAACACTCTCGCCCGCGCCCACCGCGACGCGCGCACCCACGCCCACCCCGTCACCCACGCCAGCGCCGGCTCCCACACCGACGCCCGTGCCTGCTCCGACTCCAACCGCGACACCGACGCCAACGCCCAGGCCAGCGCCCGCTCCCACCGCTACCCGCACCCCGCCGCCGATGGCCACGCCAGCGCAGCCCCTCGGCCTGCGACCTGGCCCCCGCAATCAAGTGGTGCCGCTGTTCGAGAAGCCGTTCGCAGGGGAATTCGCCCTCGGGAACTTCTTCGACCACGAGCTGCCCTTCGAGTTCAAGGACGACAACGGGTTTCAGCTTACGTGGTGGGGCACACGCACCGGAGACCTCGATGGCCACAACGGCTACGACTGGCTCCTGCCGGACGGCACTCCGCTCCTGGCGACGGCCGATGGAGAGGTCGTCTTCGCGGGTACGTTCCCCAACTTCGATTGCCCGCCCCTCAAACGGGCGGTGGACGAGCAGTTGGTCGAGGTCCTGCACGACGCTCACAACGGGGAGCGTTTCAGCAGCTCCTACTCTCACTTGAGCCGGATAGACGTCCAGGTCGGCCAGCGCGTCCGGACCGGCCAGGTCATCGGCCTCTCGGGGCAAACTGGTTGCAGCGAGGTGCCTCACCTGCACTTCGCGGCCCGACGCTGGGTCAACACCAACAACGGAAGAACCACCTGGGTGGACCCCTACGGCTGGGAAGGCGACCAGCCCGATCCATGGGGCCAACACCCGGAGGGGGCGGCCAGCGTCTGGCTGTGGAAGCAGGGCCAGGCCCCTCAGGTCTTCCGCGAGCTGCGCGCCTCACCCAACCCGGGCCCCGACGACGCCGCCCCCGTGGCCATAGCCCTGCTGCGCTGGATGGGCTGGAAGGACGCTGAAAACCCCAACAACGAGTTCGCCCAGTTGGAGGTTGACCCCCGTTTCGCTCCGTCAGGGTCGTCTGACCTCACCGGCTTCGGCCTGCGGAACAACAGGGGCGACACCTTTCTCTTCCCCAGGGGATTCACTGTCCGCCGCGATAGACCCGTCAAAGTCCACAGCGGCACGGGGAGAAACACTGATACGGACCTGTACTGGGGCCGCCCCAGCGGCGTTTGGGACGACCTGGGCGACTGCGCCTACCTGGTCCACCCGGGGGACAGCGACTACCCGGTATGGTACCGGTTTTGGTACTTGAAGGCCTCTTGCAAGACCTCTCCCTAGCGGCGTCGGCCTGATGGCGCGAGCTTCACTAGGCAAGGGCGCACGGCCTGGCGGCGGCCAGTAGCAGGGCTCAGACCAGCGCCTGCTCGGTGGCGACGCTGTCGGGCCCCACGATCTCCACCAGCCCCGCGCGGAGCTCGTCACAACAGCGCACACCCAGGTGCGGGATCTGGAGCTGGGTGGTCTCCCCGTCCGCCACCACTGAGAGCCGGACTTCGTCGAGGCCCGGATATTTCTGCAGGGCCGCCACCACCCGCCTCAGCCTGTCCACGTCCGCGTCAGGGTAGTCAGTCTGCACCAGATAGACGAGCAGCCGTTGCTTGGGCCCGGTCCGGGTGGCCGGGCGCCCCCCGGCCCGGCGGGGCTTGGGCAGCGACACTGCGGGGCCCCCGTTCTGCGCGGGCCGAGACCCCGGCGCAACGGGCGTCATTGTCTGGACGGCGGGGGCCGCCGCCGGCGCGGCCTCTTTGGCCTCCGGCGCACCCGGGCTGGGGGCGGCGTCCTCTGGGGACGCCGCCTCCCCAGGATGCGCAGGTGCGCCCGGGGGATACGCCCCGGGTTCCTCCTCGACGGGCGGCTCCAGGTCCCCGGCGCCCGCCTCCGGGC
>JACQGV010000131.1 GCA_016199375.1 Chloroflexota bacterium
GGCCACGGCGTCAGTGATACGGTCTGCCCCCACCTCCCGCGGGTTGTCGTAGAGGATGCGCATCCCGGTCTTCACCCCGGCGCCCACCACCAGGGGAGCGGTCCCGAAGTAGGAGCGACAGAGCTCCTCGAACAGCCGGTTCAGCGTCGGGACCGAGCTGCAGAGGGCGATGCCGGTGATGGCCTGGGGGTCTACTCCCCGGTGATGGAATAGGTGGAGGATGACGGCGGCGTACTCGTCCGCGGTGCGGTGCATATCGGTGCTGAGCCTCCAGGTGGCGAGCATGCGCTCGTCCTGGAAGGCGCCCAGCTTACACTCGGTGTTGCCGATGTCTATGGCCAGCAGCACTGCGCACCCTTCCTGGAATACCGTGGGGCAATTATAGCTGGCGCTGCCGAGGACGGGCAAATGGGGCGCCAGGGGCGCTGGCGAGCGCACCCGGACCTCGGGGCCGAAGCCTGCGGCAGGAGCGCCGTGGCGGCCGCGGAGCTAGCTATCGGACGAGGCGCCCGCCACCGGGGCCGGGGGCCGCGCCGCCAGGGCCGGCAGGGGCTCCCGGCGGAGCTGGGGCAGCAGGGCGCAGGTGACACCAAGGGTGGCGATGGCGGCCATCACGAGGGCATTCTGTTGAAAACCTTGCAGGTAGGCGGCGGGCAGGGCTGCCTCGCCCCTGACGCTGAAGCTGAAGACCAGGGTGGCCAGGGAGACCGCCAGGCCATGCCCCAGCTGGGTGCTGGTCGCCAGCAGGCCCGAGGCGAAGCCTCGCCCCTCGGGCCCCACCATGTTCATCACCATGGTGTTGTTGGGGGTGAGGAAGAAGGCTGAGCCGATACTCTGGAGGATGCCGATCCCCAGGACCACTGTGTACCCGAGCCCCGACCCCGACAGCCCGAGGAGGACGAACCCCAGGGCTACAAAAGAGAGGGAAGCTGGGGTCAGAAGCCGGAAGCGAGTGCGGTCGTAGACCATCCCACTGATGGGCCCCAGCACCACGCTGAAGATGAGGATGCCGATGATGAGGCCGGCGGTGTGCCGCGGCGTCAGCAGCAGCCCCTTCTCCGTGAGAACCGGAAAGAGGAAGAAGGACGCCATCATGGTCATGTGAAGGGTGGTGTTGGCGCTGATGGCAAGGGTGAAGCGGCCCTGCCGCAGGTAGCCGAACTCGATGATGGGATGGGGCGAGCGCAGCTCCACCCAGAGGAAGGCCAGGAGACAGGCCAGGGCCACTCCCTGCATCGAGGTGTGCCAGGCGAAGCCATCCTGGAAGGTATCCTCTCCGCCGTGGAAGTGGTTCAGGGAGAGGGAGAAGGCCAGCAGGGCGGCGAACAGGAGCACGCCGCCGGCGAGGTCGAGCCTCCGGGGCCGCTGGCGCGCCGGCTCAGCGCCCGCCGCCAGGGCGGCGGCCAGGCCCAGCCCCGCCAGGGGCACGGCAGAGAAGAATACCCAGCGCCAGTTCAGCGTTTCCACGAAGACCACCGCGAAGAAGGCGCCGATGACCGCCGCCAGGGACGCCGCCATCCCGACCAGGCCCACCGCCTTCCCGCGGCCGCCCTCGCCCACGGCCTCGGCCACGATGGCGAGGCTCGTGCCCGCCATGAGGGCGCCTCCAAATCCCTGGAGGGCCCGTGCCCCGATAAGCTGGGGGGCGCTCTGAGCGAGGCCGCCGCCCAGGGCCGCCAGGGCGTATAGGGCCAGCCCGATGGTGAAGACGCGCCGGTGTCCATAAGCATCGCCCAGGCGGCCGGCGATGAGCAGGAAGCCGACGATGGTGATGAGGTAGGCGGAGAGGACCCAGCCGGCCAGGGTGACCGGCGCCTGGAGGCCGTCGGCGATGGAGGGGAGGATGGCCGAGACGGGGCTCAGGCCGTAGCTGACCAGGAAGGTGCCTATGGCTGCGGTGAGCAGCGGCAGGGCAGGGGAGCTACGGACAGCGCGGGCCACTTCACACTCCTATCCGGCGGAGCCAGTGTGCCTATTATACCAAGGCCCCTGCCGCTTCGGCTGCGCTCAGGGCAGGCTCCGGGTGGATTCAGCATCTCTGGGCGGGCGGGTGGGAGAGCGACATTCGAGGCCAGCAAGCGGCACGCAGGGCAGGTCTTGAAAGGGCCTCTAGCTCTCTTTGACCTGGCGGATGGCCAGAGGGAGCTCGGGCAGGAGGTCGCCGGCCACCATGCCGGCGTCACCCAGGCGCTCCTTGACCCGCTCGCCGGCCAGGCCGTGGAGGTAGACTCCACAGATGGCGGCCTCGAAGGGGCGCAGCCCCTGGGCCACCAGTCCGGCGATGGCGCCGGAGAGGACGTCGCCGGTCCCGGCGGTGGCGAGCCCCGGGTTGGCGAAGGGGCTGATGGCCGCCCGGCCCTGAGGCTCCGCCACCACAGTGTAGGCGCCCTTGAGGACGACCACGGCGTGCCAGCGGGCGGCGGCCTCCTGGGCCACGGCCAGCCGCCGGCGCTGTACCTCCTCGACGGGGCATTTCAGGAGCCGCGCCATCTCCCCGGGGTGAGGCGTCAGGATGGCCTCGCGCTCCAGGTCCTCCCACCAGTTCTTGGTGTTGGCCAGGGTGTTGAGGGCGTCGGCGTCTATGACGACCGCCGGGGTCAGATTGATGGGGAGGGAGAGCAGGGAGGCGATGACGAACTCCTGGGCAGGGCCGCGCTGGGTGAGGCCGGGGCCGATGAGGAGGCACTCGTAGCCCTCCAGGTTGGCGTGCAGGCGCCGCACCGCCTCCGGCCCCACTATCCCCGGCTCGGCCTCGGGGAGAGGGACGTAGGTGACCTCCGTCAGCTTGGAGGCCAGGATGGGCAGGAGGTGTTCGCCAGCGGCCAGGGTGACCAAGCCGGCGCCCACCCGGGTGGCTGCGGCCGCGGCCAGGTAGGCGGCGCCGACGAAGTTGTGGGAGCCCGCCGCCACCATGGCCTTGCCGAAGGTGCCCTTGTTGGCGCCCAGGGGCCGGCGGGGCAGCATCCCCCGCGCCAGCTCGGGCGTGATGAGGTCAACCGGGAAGTCGGCCACTTCGTTCGGTGGTATCCCGATGTCCACGATGGCCAGGCGCCCCACCTTCTCGGCGCCCGGGAGCTGGAACAGGCCGAGCTTGGGGCAGCCCAGGGTCACGGTGATGTCGGCGGCGGGCGTGGCGGGGTCCACGGCCCCGCTGTCACAGTCCAGCCCGCTGGGCAGGTCAAGGGCGAAGACCAGCAGGGAGGGTCGGCTGGCCTTGGCCTGGGCCAGCCGCTCCAGGGCCGCCTTCAGGAGCCCCTCCAGGGGACGTGCCTGGCCTGTCCCCAGGACGGCGTCCACCACCAGGTCGGCGGTGGCTAGGAGGCCCTCCAGCGTCGCCAGGGCAGGGTCGTCGTCGCCTGGCGTCGTCTCGACGCCAGAGTCCAGGGCCAAGGCGAAGTTGGGATCCGAGCGGTCGCGGCGCCGGAGCAAGTAGGCCGCCACCTGGGCGCCCCATTCCTTCAGATGACGCGCGCACACCAGGCCGTCGCCCCCGTTGTTGCCGGGCCCCACCAGCACCAGCGCGCGCAGGCCATCCACCGTAGTGAGAGAGCGACGGACCTCCTCGGCCACGGCCAGCCCGGCGTTGTCCATGAGGACGCTGGGGGGCAGGCCGACCTCTGCTGAGCGCTCCTCGGCCAGGCGCATCTGCGCGGCGGTGACGACCTTCATGGCCGCCTCGTCTCCTCTACCGCCCCGACCACTGAGGCCAGGGCGTAGTGATCGGAATGGGTCAGGCTGAGGGCTAGCTCGGTGATGCCCAGGGCCCGGGCCCGGCTTTGGGCCCGGCCGTGGAGCTGCAAGGCAGGGGCGCGCCCGCGCTGCCGCAGCACCTCCACCTCTCGCCAGCCCACGCCCCGGATGCCGGTGCCCAGGGCCTTCATGACCGCCTCTTTAGCAGCGAAGCGGCTGGCCAGCTGGGGCGCGCGACCCCGGCAATAGGCGATCTCCTGAGTGGTGTAGATGCGGTTAAGGAAGCGCTCACCCCAGCGCTCCAGCACCCGCCGGATGCGAGGGACCTCCACAATATCTATGCCTACCACGTGGCTGGCCATGACCGCCGGGCTAGGTGGCTGGCTTGGTGCGGACCCCAGCGGCCTTCAGGATCTCGGGGATCAGGGGCTCCCAGCCGATGGCCATGATGTGCACCCCTTGGCAGAAGGGCTTGACTGCAACGATCAGACGGGCGGTGCTCTCGACACACTGGCGTTTCTTGTCGGGAGCGGCGTCCATCTCCTGGATGAGGGCCTCCGGCACCTTGATGCCATAGACATGCTCGTTCATGAAACGGGCCTGTTTCCCGGACTTCACCAGCACTAGCCCCGCCAGGACGGGGGCCTTCAGCCGGTGCGCCCGCTCCATGAACCGGGCGAGGAGGGCGGCGTCGAAGACCGCCTGGGTCTGGAAAAACTGGGCGCCAGCCTCGAGCTTCTTTTCCATGCTCACCAGCTGGGGCTCCATGGGCTCCACGGCGGGGCTCACGGCGGCGGCGAGGAAGAATTTGGGGGCCCCTTCTAGCGGCCGTCCCGCCAGGCTCTGCCCTTTCTCCAGGAGCTTCGCGGTCTGGAGCAGCGCCAGGGAGTCCAGGTCGAAGACGGGCTTGGCGTCAGGATGGTCCCCGGCCGTCACCGGGTCCCCCGTCAGGCAGAGGACGTTCTCTATCCCCAGGGCGTACGCGCTCAGGAGGTCCGACTGGAGGGCGATCCGGTTGCGGTCGCGGGTGGTCATCTGCAGGATGGGCTCCAGGCCGGCGTCCCTGATGAGGTGGCAGAGGCTCAGGGAGCCGAGGCTCATCATGGCGCTCTGCTGGTCGGTCACGTTGACCGCATCGACCCAGGGCTTCAGGAGCTTGGCCGTCTGCAGCGCCTTGCTGGTGTCCACACCTTTAGGGGGGACGATCTCTGCGGTTACGACGAAGTTGCCCGCCTTGAGCTTCTGTTCTAGCTGGCTCATACCACCTCAATTTCAGAAGAGTGGATGCAAGGCGGCTGGCATTATAGCACAGGGCCAGCCTGGCCCCGCCCCAGCTATTGAGAGGGTGGACCTGGGGCTTTGATACAATGGCGCCTGGCACTGAGGCATCCACTGGAGGGAGGAGTACTTTATGACCGCCGAGATCATAGATGGGCGGGCCATCGCCGAGGCGATCCGGGCCGAGGTGGCCGAGCAGGCCCGCGCCTGCAAGGCCCGAGGTGCAACGCCGGGCCTCGCCGCTGTCCTGGTCGGCGAGAACCCCGCCTCCATCTCCTATGTGGCCGGCAAGACCAAGGCCTGCGCCGAGGCGGGCATCTTCTCCGA
>JACQGV010000133.1 GCA_016199375.1 Chloroflexota bacterium
GCCCAGAGTGAAGCTCGCTCCGAAACCAGGCGTTACTGAACAACCGGCTTCCGCCCAGGGCAGCACCAAACAGTTGGCCAGCGCCATCGGAGAGGGTGCCACCGCAGCGCTCATGGTGAGAGCGTATCTTGAGCGAGTAGGCGAGGCCAGGACTGCGCAGCTCTCCTACTCCTGTAGCTCCATGGCCGTGACATTGTTCAGCCACCGCACCTTGTCCATGCCCGGCACGGGCAATGGCTTCGTCGAGGAGCCAGTGGCGATGATGATCTTGTCGGCTTCGTACACTTTGCCACCGGCCTCTACCTGGTTGGGCGCCACAAACCGGGCTTTCGCCTCGACCAGCGAGACGCCGTCCAGGTGCTGTAGGACGTTGATGTAGTTGGTCTGGCGCGCCTGGGCCACCATCTCGTTCTTCTCACGCATGGCGGCAGCGAAGTCGAAGCGCGGGCTGTGGCCCTCCTTCAGCGCCTCGAATCTTGGGTGCTGGGGGTAGTAGAAGTCGTCGCCGACCGTGAGCAGGCGCTTGCTCGGCATGCAGCCGACGTTGACGCACGTGCCGCCCAGGGGGAGCCCCTCGTTGATCATGAGGGCCTTCTTGCCGAGGTCCGACGCCTTGGTGGCGGCAGCGAAGGCCGCCGCGCCTCCGCCGATGATGAGCAGGTCGTACTGCTCCATGTGTCCTCCTTGCTCTTCTTACTCAGCCTTCATACCGGGGCTCCGGATCCATTTCAGGGTCTCTTGGCCCGCACCAAGGCTGCTATTCTCGACGATCCCGCAGATGCGTCCACCAGTAGGTCGACAGTCAGCGCTAGCGTCCGCCCCCTTTCGTAGCTGCGCCAGCTCCTTGCGGAAGGTCTGAAGGTCGTAGATTAGGGCATCGGTCTGCGCTAGCTTCTGGTCCAGCAGACCGCACACGTGGCTACAGGTCGCCTCCCTCTGATCGTGAACCTTCAGGATGCCCCTGATCTCCTCCAAGGAGAGACCGAGGCGCTTCGCCTTCCGGACGAACTGCAGCCGGTCCACGTCTTCGGGCCCATACTCCCGGTAACCCGAGGGGGTGCGCCCAGGGTCAGGGAGGAGTCCCTGCCGCTCGTAGTAGCGAATGGTCTTATCCTTGAACCCCGTGGCTTTTGCCAGCTCGCCAATCTTCATCTGGAGACCTCCAGCGCTGAGATATAGCATAAACCTTCTACTTAGGTAGAATGTCAAGCCCCCGGTCGAAGCCTCATCGGGACGGTCAAAATACCTGCGAAGATGACGTGGCGTTCCCAAGGTATCGCTGCTATCGTTCGTCAATCTTGTGGTTCAGAACGCGAGCGGGTCCGTGGGGCAAGCAAGCATCCGCAAGTTCCGGAGACATCTTTACGGAGCCCACCGTCAGATCACGCAGTTGCGGGACCAGCTGCCGGCCCGGCTTTCAGCCCGCCCCGGCGGCTGCACCCACGTGGCTTATGATGTGAACATATCCCATCAGCACAACGTCAACGAAGAGAAGCAGCCCCAGCACGATGTTGACTGCCGCGAGCAAGACTACCCAGTTGCGCTCTCTTGCAGGACTAGCAGGAAAGCCCTCGGACGCTCCCGCCACGGCGGGGACCATCACGCCATGGCCCCTGCGCAGCGAGATGGCTAAGGCGACAGTAGTGGCGATAATTGCCAGGCCCAGAGCCATTTTCACGAGGAACACGGCCAGGTATGCTTCTCCAAAGGGAAGCCCTGCCACCACCTCGGGCGCAAACAGCCCCGGTGGGCGGGTGGGGGCGTTGTAACGCGCGCTGAGGACGCCGGTGGCAGCGACGACAGCGAGGGCCACGCCGGCGCGCGGGGGGAAAGTTGCCGCCAGCCGCTGCAGGAGCTGGCGTCGCTGCGGGGACTCCGGCAGGCCGGAAAGCACCAGGGCCAGCCCGGATAGGGCGAACCAGGAGGCGGCCCCAAGAAGGTGGGCGACCCTGATGGCAAGGTTGCGCACATCGGCGCCGCCGAAGGCAAAGACAACCTGGAGCCGGGCACGAACATCAGAGCTTGCCCCCGGCACTGGCGGCGCTAGCTCCTCGATGAGCTCGGCCTCCCCCTTGTCGGGCTCTCGGACCGTGAATCTAATCCGCCAGCGCCCGTAAGCAGGGAAGGTAACGGTGGCGGCGTAGAGCCCTTCCTGGTCCAGGGGTTTGAACTTCACCGGCGTCAGCGACAGCTCGGCAGCGCCCTGGCGGGTCGCCGTCAGCTCCAGGTTGGCCTTGGTGACAGGATCGCCATCGAGGTACTTGAGAGAGGCGGTGCAGGCCTTGGTCAACGGCCGGCCGGGGTCGGGGGCGACGCACGTCACGGCGATGTTGACCTCCTTGCCGTGGGCATCGGCCCTCCCACTCCAGTAGAGAAGCGCCGTCAGCAGGGCAAGGCCCAACGCCAGCCAGTGCGTCTTGCGGACCAACATCCGCATCAACCAGCCCCCTAATCGGTCCGGAAGATTAAAGCCAGGGCCGCCACCTCGCCGCTGCGGCTGACGGTCATATCGAGCCGCCACTCTCCAGGCATCACCAGCTTGTACGGCACCAGATAGTGGCCGCCGCCTGTAGACTGGGCCTCTGCCCGGATGCGCCCGTGCGGCATATACATGTCGAAGGCCATGTCTACCGAGCCCGTCTCTACGGGTTTACCGGTGGTCTTTTCCGTGATGTAGAGGTCTATGCTGCCCTCCCGCTGGGGCGGGTAGGGCGCGATAAAGACCTCCACGTTCACAGCGCCGACGACCACAGAGCTCCCGTTGCCGAATGGTTGTGCCTGCCCTCCCTGCTCAATCCAAAGCGCTGTCTTCTTGAAGGGCGCCGTCTCCCCGGGCCCGGCCGTAGCGGCAGGCTTGGCAACGGAGCCCGAGCAGGCTGCCGCCAGGACAGCTAGGGCTGTCAACACAGCTACTGGCCTTATTGCCCTGCTCACCACACCACGACTTTCCCTGTCAGCAGACCCCTAGCGCGCCGCCGCGACTGGTAGCCAGCGGTAGAGCCAGGCGGTGATAGCCATATAGTTGCCGCTGATCAGCAGGACCGCAAAGCCGACCATCAGCAGGCTGCTCGCCAGGCCCATCCAAGGGAGCAGTTTCTCCAGGCGGAACAGCAATGGGAACACCTTGGCCATAGCCGCTGCGCCGATGACGAGGGGGATGCCCATGCCCAGCGAGAACAGAAAGAGGACCAGGGCCCCAAAGGCCGGCGAGGCCGACAGGCCCACGTAGACCATCATCGCCACAATCAGGGCCGCGCCGAAGCAGGTCATACAGCCGGTGGCGAAGGCCAGGCCCGCGACCATGAGCTCCCAGGGCTTGGCGGCGGTCTTCCTGTGCGCCATCTTGGATAGCACCGGCATCTTGCATACCAGAGGCGCGCGGGCTTTGGCGGCGACGCGCAGCGCTAGGAGGATGATTATGATTCCACCGCCGACAGCGATATACCGCCGCCACGACTCGAAGGCCGCCGCGTCGCCCAGGCGCTGGGCAGCGAAGCCCATTGCCGCCCCGGCGGCGGTATAAACCAGGGTGAAGCCCAGGACGAAGAAGAACGCCGCCTTGACGACCTGAAAGCGCCGGCGGGGGGCAGCGTTGCCACTGGCCTCTTGCGAGTTCAGCCCCGCCAGGGTCGGGATGAAGAAGGCCGTAAGCTGGAACAGGCAGGGCCACATCGAGGCCAGCATCCCGCCCAGCACAGCCAGGATGGAGGCCCAGGTGAACTGGAAGGTAGCCTGGGCCGTGCCGATGGGGTACTGAATGGGCAGTGCCCAGTGAAGGACAGACTGCGCGCCCTCGTCGTTGGCCGGTGGCAGGACAAGCTCCAGGGAGCGGGTCTGGTCGCTGACTGTGGGAGTGCCCTGAGCATCGAGGCGCGGGAAGATGAATACACTGTAGCGGTGGTGCACAGCGTTGGCTGGAACCAGGACCTGCGTGGGCATGTGGGTGACCGCGTCGTCCGCCCGGAGCACGAGATTCAGTCGCTCCGGCAGGTCGCCGCTGTGCAGGTTCTCCCAAACCAAGAACACCAGGTTGCTACCGGCGCCGTACTGCGCGGCCAGCCCCGACTGCCCGGTGCTCCTGAAGTATTCTGGAGTGGCCCAGAGCACCCGCACGTCGGAGCCGCCAGGGCCGTAGCCGGAGCGCGAGAGCAGGTTTGTTATCGCACTGGAGCTAACGGGGGAGGATGAGGCGGGCGTTGATGTCGCGAGTCGATCCCACGGCCGGGCGAGCAGCAGCCAGAGCAGGATGGCCAGTCCCAAGGCCAGGGCTGCGGCCCATGCTGCGTAGCGTGGGCGTGCCAGCGTTGACCATAGCCCTCGCCTGACCACCTGCGACGCTGCTCTCACTGCCATTGCACTGCCTCGCTCCCGTTTCATCCATTCCACTGGTGTAGGGAGGGCCGCTGGTCCGACCAGCGGCCCTCCCCTTCAACCCTATGGCGCTATGGTCACGTCTATGACCATGGCTGGGTGGTAGGTGCAGAGGAACTTGGATGTGCCGGGGGCGTTGGGCACCGTCCACTCGAAGCTCGTCGTCTGGCCCCCGTTCACGTCCGGCGAGACCCCGGGCAGCAGGCCGACCTGCAGGCCCACCAAGTTGTGCTTCTCATCGTCCTTGTTGACGATGGTGAACTGCACCTTTTCAGCCACCTTGAGGTTGAGGGTCTTGGCGTCCCACTTCAGACCGTCAGCTGTGAGCCGGATAGTCCTCAGGGCCGGCGCCGCGGCCGGAGCCGTGGTTGTCGCTGGGAGGGGCAACGCCGTCGCCGATTCCTCCACGGAGATGGTCAGCGGCTTGGCCTTGGGATCGCTAGTGATGACTACCTGGAGCTTGCCCGGGCTGGAGGGCGCCGTGAACTTGACCAGGTGGCGCTGGCCGGGCGCGATGTCGAAGCGGTCTATCTTGGCGTCCTTGCCCTCCACGGTCATCTTGGGGCTGCCCGTGCCGCTGGCGTAGCTGAACAGGAGGTTCACGGTAGCCCCCGGCCTGACCTTGACGGTGTCGGGCCCAAAGGACGTAACGGTCCCGGCGAAGCTGCTGCCAGGCAGGATCCGCAACGTGACAGCCTCCTGGATGGCCTTGATGAGGGTCTGCTGGGCCTGGCGAGCGCTGCCCCGGAGGCCAACGAGTTGGGAAACGACCTCGCCCACCACGCCGCCTTTGCCGTCGTCGCGCCACTGCACAAAGGTGCCGCCATGAGGGTCCCCGCCGCTGGGCATCTGGACCTTGGCTACAAACTCCTCGGTGTCGGCCTCATAGATCCAGATATTGTGGTCGGCGTTGGAGTTGGCCAGGACGTACTTGCAGTCGGGCGAGAGGAGGATGTGGTCGGTGGTGCGGCCGATGGGCACCACATTGGTCACGATGTTGAACTTGGTGTCAATGATGGTCATGGTGCGGCCCTGCTGGCCGTAGCCGGCTGACTCGCCCTTGTCGGCGACGTAGAGCTTGCTCTCATCGCACGAGAGTTGGTTGCCCCAGGGGCCCGGGCCGGTCGAGACCTCGGCGATGACCGCCATCTTCTCCAGGTCTATCTTCTTCACTTTCTGGCCGTCGCCCTCGTTCACCCAGGCGATCTTGCCGTCCTGTGTGACGGAGATCCCGATGGGGTCCAGCACCGGCACCTCGCCCACCACCTTCCAGGTCTTCATGTCCACCTTGGCGAGGGTGCCCTCGATTTTGCCGCGCAAGGCCGCGGAGGCGGTCGGCATGGCCACGTATATGAACTTGCCCTGGACATCGCCGGACACGACGTAGGGGTTGCCCTCGAAGTCCTGGAGGTTCATGCCGCCGACGATGGCGTGGTCCTTATCAGGGTCAATCACCCAGACACCCGCGCCACCACGGTTCCAGTTGAAGTCCACGTTCATGATGTACTCATGGCCGTCGGGGCCGGTGAAGTTGTTGAGGTGGTGGCCGCCGAACCCGGGGAGGGTCTGCTTGTATATCTTATAGGGCTTGAGGGTGAAGCCGTCGATAACGAGCAGCCGCGGCGGCTTCGCGGGGTTGGCCATGGCCTGGAGGTAGATCCACCGGCCATCGGCGGAGACGGTGGCGCCGTGGCTGGAGTACCCTAAGGAGTACTCGTCGGGCAGGTTCAGCGTCGCCACGGGCTTCCACTTCGTCATGTCCGTGACGTCGAAGACCTCGACGGTGTTCTTGGTGTTGGTGGCGCCCCAGGAGGTGCCCGCGTTGGTGTAGAAGTACATCTGCCCCGGCTTGGGGTTAAGTTGCTTGGGCCCGCTGGCGTCCAGCGTGGCCTCCAGCTGGACCCCGAAGTAGTCCGGCCAGCTTGTGCCAATGGTGGGCTTGGCCCACAGTCCGGCCTGCGCGGCGGAGGCAGCCGCTGGCGCGGCCGCCGGAGGTGCAGGGGCCGCTGGCGACTGTTTAGACTGTCCACCGCTGCAAGCGGCGGCGACCAGGCCCACGAGGGTCAGGGCCGTGCCGGCGAGAAGCACCGGCTTACCTATATGTCTCGACCACATGCTTATCTCCTTTCGCTGGACCACTACAACCTGGGGTTCTCTGGACTTGATCGCCGATTTGGCTTCTCAGCCTCACCTCCCACACGCCTAGAAAGTGCGCCTTCGACCTGTTTTGGGGACTGTGTTTGCGGGCTGCTGGGTTTTCCCCGGATGGCGCCTAGCAGCCCCTCCAAAGAAGCCTCCGTCACTCCCGCCCCCCGGTAGACCTGTATGTCCGTGCGGTCCAGGTTCAGGGCGATAACCCTCGCCCCCGGACCCTCCGACAGCAAGCGGCCGAGGAGCTCGTGCCCTGAGGGCGTCCGTCCGACGTCCAGCAC
>JACQGV010000143.1 GCA_016199375.1 Chloroflexota bacterium
GCAGGTCGCGCACGTGGCCCTTGGAGGCTACGACTTTGAACTCGGTGCCCAGGAACCGGCCAATGGTGCGGGCCTTGGCGGGCGACTCTACAATGACCAGCTTCTTATCCACTTATGTCTATCCTCAAGCTGTGGTACGGGCGCCGGCGGCCGCGCGGGCCAGCACGTAGTTCATGGCCCCCACCTGCCGGACCAGCCCCTTCAGCTCCAGCATCGCCAGGGTGCTGGAGACGGTGGCGATGGGCAGGCCCGCGCGCCGACGGACCTCATCAATGTGGGTCGGCTCGTGGGAGAGCAGCCGCAACAACTGCGCCTCGCCCGGCTCGGGCAGGGGGAGCTGAGGCTGAGGCGGCCGCGCGGCCGGGGGCGCTCCTGGACGCACCGGGGCCTCCTGGGGAGCCGCGGCGACCAGGTTCAGGTTCAGCTCTTCCAGGATGTCCTGGGCGCTCTGGACCAGCTTGGCCCCGTCCTGAATCAGCCGGTGGGTGCCCCGGCTGGTGGGTGAGAAGACGTTGCCCGGCACCGCGAAGACGTCCCGTCCCTGCTCGGCCGCCAGGCCGGCGGTGATGAGGGCGCCGCTGCTCTCGTCGGCCTCTACTACCAGCACCCCCAGGCTGAGCCCGCTCATGATCCGGTTGCGACGAGGGAAGTTCTCCGGCTTGGGCTGCACCCCCAAGGGATACTCGCTGACCAGGGCCCCCTGCTCGGCGATCTCCCGGGCGAGGGTCGTGTTCTCCCGCGGATAGATGACGTCCAGGCCACAGCCGAAGACGGCGATGGTCTGCCCGCCGGCCTGCAAGGCCGCCCGGTGGGCGGCGGTGTCTATACCGCGGGCCAGGCCGCTCACGATAGTGATGCCCTGGCGGGCCAGGTCGCCCGCCAGCCGCTCGGCGGCCTCGCGGCCGTAGGCAGTGGCCCGGCGGGTGCCGACCACCGCCACCGCCCAGCGGTGGGCGTCGGTCAGCGTCCCCAGCACGTAGAGCACCGGCGGCAGGTCATAGATCTCCCGCAGCAGGGCGGGGTAGGCGGCGTCCTTCCAGCGCAGCGCCCGGACGCCCCTGGCCTGCACCTGCTCCAGCTCACGCTCGGGATCAATGCGGCTGCGGGCGGCGACCACCGCCTCGGCGGTGCGGCGGTCCAGGCCCGCCAGCTCCAGCTGCGCCTGGGGGGCGCGCCAGGCCTCCGCCAGGTCCGCGAAATAGTCGGTAAGGCGCTTGAACCGGACCCGGCCCAGGCTGGGTATACGGGAGAATGCGAGCCAGTACTTCAGGTCGTCAGTGGGCATAGCGGTGGGGCTCTCCAAAACCGCGCCATTCTACCACACGCAATACGATAGTATAGGCGACGCTGGCACCAGCACCGGATGCCACCGGCAGTCACAGCGTGGAAAAGGGCAGCCACCGGATGGCGAGTCCCGCGAGGTCTATGGGCGCAGGTACAAGTCCAAGCGACGGCCCGCGGGTGGAGCCTTGTTTGCCGCGGGGTCGCTGCTGGTGGTCCCCATCGAGCGCCGGCGGCGGCGAGATGGCGAATGACGCGCCCGGCGGGCCCTTCGCGCGCCTCCGCCCCCCTGCGCCGCCGTTCCGTTGACGGCAGCAAGCGGCCCCGCTATCCTTTAGCGGGCAGTGGGCCGCTAGCTCAATCGGCAGAGCAGCTGACTCTTAATCAGCCGGTTCCGAGTTCGACTCTCGGGCGGCTCACCAAAACCCCCTCGGCGCCCTCCGCCCTGGTGTTTCGCCGACGCGAGCGCCATGGCGGCACCGCCTCGTGGCACCAGGCGGAAGTGCTGGAACAGGCAGACAGGCGAGACTTAGGATCTCGTGCCGCAAGGCGTGAGGGTTCGAGTCCCTCCTTCCGCACCAGGTCCAAATGGCGCCCCGTTGCCTCCCCACCGTCCTCGCGGTACACTCGCAGCGTCCCTTCGCATGCCTGAAAGGAGTGTCACGTGGGCGCTGAAGACAAGCTGTTCGAGTCCATCGTCGAGACGCTGAGCGGCGGCCCCGGCATCACCAGATCGAAGATGTTCGGCTCGCCGGGGCTGAAGGTGGAAGGCAAGGTCTTCGCGGTGCTGGTCAAGGGCAAGCTGGTGGTCAAGCTTCCCAAGGAGCGGGTCGAGGCGTTGGCCGCATCCGGCGACGCCGAGCACTTCGATCCCGGCATGGGCAGGCTCATGAAGGAGTGGGCGGCGGTCTATCCCCGCGCCCAAGACCGCTGGCTGAGCCTCGCCCTCGAGGCGCGGGACTTCGTGGCCTTGGGAAGCCGCTGACCACCGCCCTGAGGCGCCGCGGACAAACCGCCAGGTTAGCGGGGCCTTGTGCTAGGATATGGCGACATGCATCCAAGCCATATCCGCAACTTCTGCATCATCGCCCACATAGACCACGGCAAGTCCACCCTGGCCGACCGCTTCCTGGAGCTCACGGGCACCGTGGAGCCGCGCCGGATGGTGGAGCAGGTGCTCGACTCCATGGACCTGGAGCGCGAGCGTGGCATCACCATCAAGGCCCAGGCCGTCCGCATGTGGTACACGGCGCTGGACGGCCAGCGCTACGAGCTGAACCTCATAGATACCCCCGGCCACGTGGACTTCAGCTACGAGGTCTCCCGCGCCCTGGCGGCCTGCGAGGGCGCCATCCTGGTCGTGGACGCCTCCCAGGGCGTCCAGGCCCAGACCGTGGCCAACGTCTACCTGGCCCTGGAGCACGACCTGGTCCTCATCCCGGTGGTGAACAAGATAGACCTGCCCAACGCCGAGCCCGCCAAGACGGCCCAGGAGATGCAGGCGGCCTTCGGGTTCGCGCCTCAGGACCTCATCTATGCCTCGGCCAAAACGGGCAAGGGAGTGCGCGACACCCTGGAGGCGGTGGTGGCGCGGGTGCCGCCGCCCCGAGGCGATCCGGCCGGCGCGCTGCGGGCCCTCGTCTTTGACGCCAAGTACGACTCCTACAAAGGGGTCATCGCCTACCTGCGGGTCGTGGACGGCGCCGTGTCCGCGGGCGAGCGCCTGCGCTTCCTCTCCACCCAGAAGGAGCTGGAGGCCCTGGAGGTGGGCACCTTCCAGCCCGAGATGACGCCCGGGGACCGGCTGGGGGCGGGTGAGGTGGGCTACCTGGCCACCGGGCTCAAAAGTGTGCAGGACACCCAGGTGGGCGATACGGTCACCACCGCGGCTGCAGCGGCCGTGAGCCAGTTGCCCGGCTACCGCCCCCTCAAGCCCATGGTCTTCGCCGGGCTGTACCCGGCGGAGTCCAAGGACTACGGGCTGCTGCGGGACGCCCTGGACAAGCTCCACCTCAACGACGCCTCGCTCTCCTACGAGCCCGAGAACAGCGTCGCCCTGGGCCCCGGGTTCCGCGCGGGATTCCTGGGGCTGCTCCACATGGATATCGTCCAGGAGCGGCTGGAGCGGGAGGCCGGGCTGAACCTTATCGTCACCGCGCCCAGCGTCGAGTACCAGGTGCTGACAGCGGGGGGCGAGGTGCTCGCGATCGACAACCCCGAGCTGCTGCCCGATCCCTCGAAGGTAGCCGAGGTCCGCGAGCCCTGGATGAACATCACCATCATCGCCCCCCAGGAGTTTGTGGGCGCGGTGATGGAGCTGGTGACGGAGCGCCGGGGGGAGTTCCGGCGGCTGGAGTACCTGGGCGCCGGCGCCAGCGACGACGGGCGGCCTCAGGCCCTGCGGGCCATGCTGGAGTACCAGATACCGCTCTCCGCGATCCTGGTGGACTTCTACGACCAGTTGAAGTCCGGCACCCGCGGCTACGGCTCCCTGGACTACAGCTTCGCGGAGTTCCGGCCCGGCAAGCTGGTGAAGCTGGACATCCTGGTCAACGACCAACCGGTGGACGCCCTCTCCCTCATCGTCCACCAGGACGAGGCCCAGCGGCGGGGCCGGGAGCTGGTGCAACGGCTGCGCAGCCTCATCCCGCGCCAGCTCTTCGACGTGCCCATCCAGGCGGCCGTCGGCTCGCGCATAATCGCCCGCGAGACCATCCGGGCGCTGCGCAAGAACGTGCTGGCCAAGTGCTACGGCGGCGACGTGACCCGCAAGCGCAAGCTGCTGGAGAAGCAGGCCGAAGGCAAGCGGCGCCTGAAGCGGGTGGGGAACGTGGAGATCCCCCAGGAGGCCTTCATGGCGGTGCTGAAGCTCCCCCAGGGCTGAGCCGGCGGCGCCGGGTCGTGCTATCATCGCCACACTTTGCGTGGGCTAAGTATCATACCCTCGTGGGCGAGGGCGCTGACGGGAGGGCCTGTGCGCCGCTTCGGGACCGCCGGCACCGCGCCGCTGCTGCTAGCGCTGACGCTCGCCGGCGTCCTGCTGGCGGCGGCCTGCCTGCCCCTGGGCCCAGCGCCCCGGCGCGGGCTCCGCGCCACACCCACGTGGACCCCAGCGCCGACGGCTACCGCCACCGCGGTCGCCCCGACGGCCACGCCCGCGCCACGTCCCACCCCCACGCCGACGGTTGCTCCGACGCCCCTGCCACCGCCATCCCCGACTGCTTCACCGACCCCGGCGCCCCGGCCTACCAGCACGCCTAGCCCGACGCCACGCCCAACTCCAACGGCCACCCCAACCCCGACGCCCACCCCTCCTTCAGCCGCCCCGACGCAGGCACCCCCGGAGCAACCCCGGCGCTACTCCGACAACGCCAACCTGGCCCCGGCCAGGCCGCGCCAGTGGGACAGACCCGTCGTAGTCTCGTCTGCCAAGGACGCCACCGACACCTCGCCGGTGCGCCTCGGGGCACCCATCTACATAAGCGCGGCCTTCACCAATGAAGGGCCGCTACCCGTCCAGCGGGCCTTTTACGTGGACCTGCTGTTCGATGGCAGGGTGGTGGACCGGTTCCTGGGCGGGCTGGGGCTGCCCGTAGGCGGCGTCGCCGCCATCACCGACTGGGAGGAGCTGGCCCAGCGGGTCCGGCTGACCCCGGGAATGCACCGCCTCGGGGTGCAGGTGGACTCCACCGATCTGGTGGTGGAGATAGACGAGTCCGACAACCGCGCTGAGGTGGAGTTCGAGGTCCTGCCGCCGGCACCCGCCGCCACGCCGGCCCCGGCGCCCCGGCGCAAGCCCAACCTGGCGCCGGCGCGGCCGCTGGGCTGGGGAGGCACTATCGTGGCCTCCACCCAGCGCGACCCCACTTTCAGCACCCCCCTCTCCGTGGATGAGCCCACCAACATCCGCTATGGCTTCAAGAACCTGGCGCCGGTGAGCGCCGGCGAGACCTTCTGGATCCACCTCTATCTGGACGGCATCCTGGTGGACCGGATCAGTTGGCGTGGCCTGCTGGGCGAGGCCGCCGGGGCGCGCTGGAGCTTCGAGCGGCTGCGCAACGTCACCTACCTGCCGCCCGGGAGCCATCGCCTCAAGGTGGAGGTGGACGCCACCAACCTGGTGGACGAGTCGGATGAGAGCGACAACAGCTATGAGCTGGAGTTCGTCTGGGGCACCGGGCCGGCCCTGCCTACGCCGACGCCAGCGCCCCCGGCTCCCACCGCGCCCGCCCCGCTCAGCCTGCCCAACCTGATACCGGGCTGGCCCGACAACAGCGACGGCCCCATCGTCCTCTCCAGCCGACTCGGCTCCGCTCGGGACGACCCGCCCTCCCTGGCCGGGCCCGTCCTCGTGACCGTCGCCGTGCAGAACGAGAGCACCGTGCCCCTGGCCGGCGAGGTGGTCGCCGACCTGTACTTCGATGGCCGCCGGGTGCGGCGCTTCACCTTGGGCAGCAGCCTCAACGCCGACGCCGCGGCCCGCTCCTCTCCCTGGGATGGGCTCGCCCAGGCGGTGGCCATTACTCCGGGGCCTCATACCCTGCGCCTGGTGGTGGACCCCGAGGACGCGGTGCGGGAGGCCCGCGAGACCGACAACACCTACGAGCGCACGGTGGTCTGGGCAGCCGGGCCCGGGCCGGTGCCCACGCCCCGGGCCTACACCCCGGCTGAGCTGGACGCCAAGCTCAGGGTCGTGCCTTCCCTGGCGGCGGCGCGAGGGACTGCGGACAGCCAGCCGCAAGCCCTGGAGCAGGTCAAGCAAGCGCTCGACGCGGGCTATTACCTGATAACCGGCAAGAGCATCCTGGACGAGCGGGCCAGCATTCTATTCCTCAACCGCCAGGGATACCGGGCCTGGGTGGACGAGTACTACCGGAGCCGCTTCGCCACCGCCCATGTCTCCCAGCACCCTGCCCTCTTGCAGGAGCGGGAGCGGTACAAGGGCCAGGTACTGGGGCTCACCGTCAGCTACCGCGGGAGGCCCTGGATCGTGGTGGACAGCGAGCGCCCCTTGCCGGAGGTGCTGACCACCGCCGCCCACGAGGCGGGCCATCTGCGCCAGCTCCTGGTGGCGCCCCAGCAGTCTGCCGCCGCCACCTATAACGTCGAGGCCCTGCAGGAGGCCCAGGCGCAGCTGTTCGAAGCCCTCTTCTGGAGGGCGCTGGACGAGCGGGGGCGCTTCGGGCTCATGCAGTACCCCCGCCTCAGGCCCTACGAGTTCTTCGTGGACAACCAGTGGGACAATCTCTTCCCCCGGCGTTTCGACGACCCCCACTATGC
>JACQGV010000151.1 GCA_016199375.1 Chloroflexota bacterium
AATCGCAGGACCACGGCCTCGGCGGCGCCCTCGATCACCAGCTCATCGCCCGGGCCGGCCCGGCGATCGAACAGACCCGTCCGGTCCGCCTCGAGCTTCCCATCCGCAACGTCAACCGCACGGTCGGCGCCATGCTGTCCGGCCGGATCGCCCGCCGCCACGGCCACGCCGGCCTGCCCGACGACACCATCCATGTCCGCTTCAAGGGCACCGCCGGGCAAAGCTTCGGCGCCTGGCTCGCGCGCGGGGTCACGTTCGAGTTGGAGGGCGACGCCAACGACTACGTCGGCAAGGGGCTCTCGGGCGGGCGGCTGATCGTCTATCCGCCGCGCCGGAGCCGCTTCGTGCCCGAGGAGAACATCCTCATCGGCAACACCGTGCTCTACGGCGCCATCGCCGGCGATTGCCACTTCCGCGGCGTGGCCGGCGAGCGGTTCGCCGTGCGCAATTCGGGCGCCACCGCCGTGGTCGAGGGCTGCGGCGACCACGGCTGCGAATACATGACAGGCGGCGTGGTGGTCGTGCTGGGCGCCACGGGCCGCAATTTCGCCGCCGGCATGAGCGGCGGCATCGCCTACGTGCTGGACGAGGACGGGCGTTTCGCGAGCCGCTGCAATCGGGAGATGGTGGAGCTGGGGACAGTGACCTCCGAGGACGACCGGGCGGCGCTGCGGAAGATGCTCGCGGAGCATGTCGCCGCGACCGGCAGCGCCAGGGCCCGGCGAGTCCTGGATGACTGGGAGGGCTATCTGCCCCGGTTCGTCAAGGTCACGCCCGTGGCATACCGGAGGGTGCTGGAGAAGAAGGGCCAGCGGCCAGTGGAGATGGATAGGCTGCTGCTGGGCGAGCGCCCGGTGGAGCCGCCCGACCTGGCGAACCCAGGGCTGCGGCTGCAGGTCCCGGCGCGCGAGCTGACGGTCCATGGGTAAGCCCACCGGATTCGTGGAGTTCCGGCGCGACCCGCCCAAGCGGCGCCCGGTAGCGGAGCGGCTCAAGGACTGGCGCGAGGTCTACCAGGACTGGCCAGAGCCCAACATCCGCGCCCAGGGCGCCCGCTGCATGGGCTGCGCCATCCCCTTCTGCCACACCGGCTGTCCCCTGGGGAACATCATCCCCGACTTCAACGACCTGGTGTACAAGGGCGAGTGGCTGCGGGCGCTGGATGCCCTGTTGGCGACCAACAACTTCCCTGAGTTCACCGGCCGCATCTGCCCCGCGCCCTGCGAGGCGGCCTGCGTGCTGAGCATCAATGACGACCCCGTGACTATCGAGTATATCGAGAAGGCTCTCGCCGACCGCGGGCACGCCGAGGGTTGGATCGTGGCCCAGCCGCCCCCGCGACGCACCGGCAGGAAGGTGGCGGTGGTGGGCTCGGGGCCGGCGGGCCTGGCGGCAGCCCAGCAGCTCAACCGCGCGGGGCACGCGGTCACCGTTTTCGAGCGCGACCGCTACATCGGCGGCCTGCTCACCCTGGGCATCCCCGACTTCAAGCTGGAGAAGCAGGTGGTCCAGCGGCGCGTCAACCTGATGCGAGAGGAGGGGATCGAGTTCCGGGCCGGGGTCAACGTGGGCGTGGACCTTCCGGTGGCTGAGCTGCGCCGGAGCTTCGACGCCATCCTCCTGGCCTGCGGCGCCACCCAGGCCCGGGACCTGCCGGTCCCCGGGCGCGAGCTCGGGGGCATCCACCTGGCCATGGAGTACCTGGCCCAGCAGAACAGGCTCCTGGCCGGGGAGCAGATTGCTCCCGCGGAGCGCATCACCGCCGCGGGCAAGCGGGTGGTGATCCTGGGCGGCGGCGATACCGGCGCCGACTGCCTGGGCACTGCCCACCGGCAGGGCGCGGTCCAGGTGCACCAGTTCGAGATCTTGCCGGAGCCTCCCCAGGCCCGGCGGCCCGACAACCCCTGGCCCCAGTGGCCCCAGGTCCTGCGCAGCTCGCCCGCCCACGAGGAGGGCGGCAGCAGGGACTACAGCATCTCCACCGTGGCGTTCTCCGGCCGCGACGGCAAGGTGCGGAAGCTGCACGCCGTCCGGGTGGAGTGGGTAGCGCCCGATGGCACCGGGCGCCCCGTCATGCGCGAGGTCCCGGGCAGCGAGTTCGAGCTCGAGACCGAGCTGGTGCTGCTGGCGCTGGGGTTCCTGGGCCCGGAGCGCTCGGGGCTGCTAGCGGGCCTGGGCGTCAAGCTGGACGCGCGGGGGAATGTTCAGGTGGACCGCAACCGGATGACCAGCGTCCCGGGGGTCTTCGCCGCTGGCGATAGCGTCCGCGGCGCCTCCCTGGTGGTGTGGGCCATCGCCGAGGGCCGCGAGGCCGCCCGGGGGGTGGATTTGCACCTGATGGGGACAACCGGCCTGCCGCAGGTCCTATCCCGCTGAGGTGGAAGCTCCATGAACGACCGCCACAACCACGACGTAGAAAGAAAGAGCCTGACGATCCTCAAGGTCCTGCGGGATGCCCCAGAGCCCGTTGGGGCGCGGATCATGGCCCGGGAGCTCCTGGGCCACGGGATTGGGCTATCGGAGCGGGCGGTCCGCTATCACCTGGCTCTGCTGGACGGGCGGGGCTTCACCGAGCTGGTGGGCCGCGACGGGCGCCGCATTACCCAGCGCGGCCTGGAAGAGCTGAAGAGCGCCCTGGTCACCGACAAGCTGGGGGTGGTGCTGGCCCGCATCGAGGACCTGGCCTTCCGCACGACCTATAACCCCTCACGCCGTCAGGGCGCGGTGGCCATCAACATCTCGCTCTTCCCCAAAGAGCAGTTCGAAGGTACGTTGGCGGCCATGCGGGGCGCTTTTGAGACCGGCCTGTGTGCCAGCACTCTGATCGCCGTGGCCAAGGGAGGGGAGCGCCTGGGCGAGATGCTGGTGCCCGAGGGCAAGACGGCCCTCGCCACCGTCTGTAGCGTCACCGTCAACGCGGTCCTGTTGAAGGGCGGGATCCCGATGAACTCCCTCTTTGGGGGGATACTGGAGCTACGCGGCTCCAAACCCCTGCGGTTCACGGAGCTGATCAGCTACTCCGGCTCCTCGCTGGACCCCTCAGAGGTGTTCATCCGGGGCAAGATGACTTCCGTGGGCGGGGCGGTCCGCACCGGCAACGGCAAGATACTGGCCAATTTCCGCGAGATACCGGCCAGCTGTTTCCCCCAGGCCCAGGAGCTAATCAAACGGCTGCACAACACGGGGATCACCGAACCGTTGGTGGTGGGGCATCAGGGCGAGCCGGTATGCGACGTGCCCGTGGGATGGAACCGCTCGGGCGTGGTCCTGAAGGGCGGGCTCAACCCGGTGGCGGCGGCCGTCGAGGCCGGCATAGACGCCGAGAACTTCGCCATGAGCGGCACCCTGGACTACTCGGAGCTGCGCCCCTTCCCCGGCCTCTAGCCACCGCTCTCCTTGCCCAGGTAGCGCCGCAGCCCGTCCGCATAGCTCAGCAGCGTGGGGTGGAAGAGCTCCCGCAGCGCCCGCGTGTCGCTGACGGCACCGGCGGTCGCCACGAACTCGACGGCCTGGGGCGTGAGCGGCGGGCCGGGGAGGAATTGCAGGAACCAGGCGACTGCCTTCATAAAGGAGACCGGTGTGTGCAGCAGGGGCCGCGGGCGGCCCGCGACCCGCAGGGCGCGGCGGATGATCTCGTTGAAGGGCAGGACCTCGTCGCCGCCCAGCTCGATGACGCGGTTGGCGGCCGCCGGCTCCGCGAGCGCCTGGGCCACGATACGGGCCACGTCCTCGATGTAGATGGGGGCGATGGGCTGGCGGCCGCTGCCGATGACGGGCACGAAGGGGAGCCAGCGGGCGAAGGCCAGGAACCGGTTCAGAGAGCGGTCGCCGGGGCCGTAGACCCA
>JACQGV010000152.1 GCA_016199375.1 Chloroflexota bacterium
CCCTTCGCCTGAGCGAGGAGGCGTCGGAGCCAGCGGTCAGGACGGCCTACCGCCACCTGGCCGCCGAGGCACAGGGCGACCAGAGGCCAGGGGATGAGCCCATTGAGCGCCGGCTCGCCCAGCTGAGGCAGGCCTCGGACCTCCTGGTGCGCTACTGCCGGGCGCGAGGCCGCGCCGAGGCCGGCGCTGGGGGCCCCGGGACAGCCCGCGCTGACGGCGATGGCGTGTTCGCCATCGCCATCGAAGGTCTAAGGAGCGCCGACATAGCGCCAGCCCGCTTCGGCGGGGTGGTGACGGCGCGACAAGGCTGATGGGACAGTTAGGCAGGTATCTCTACTGCATCATCCCCTGCTCGGAGGAGCGCGCCTTCGACGGCGCGGTGCCCATAGGCGACGGCAGCGGGCCAATCTACACCATCCCCAACGCTGGCCTGGCCACCGTCGTCAGCGACTCCGCCGTCGGCGAGTACGAGAGCACCCGGGCCAACCTGCTGGCCCACGAGCGCGTCCAGGAGCGGGTCATGCGGGACTTCGCCCTCCTGCCGGTGCGGTTCAGCACCGTCGCTGGCCCCACCTACAGCGGCCAGGACATACGGAGGCTCCTGGAGAAGAGGTCCCGGGAGTTCGCCGGTCTCCTGGCAGAGGTGGAGGGGAAGAGCGAGTTCGGCCTCAAGGCCCTCTGGAAGGACGCCGGGCTCCCCTTCGAGGAGATCGTGGCCCAGAACGAGAGCATCCGGAGGCTGCGCGCCTCGCTTCAGGGCAAGCCCCCCCTCGCGACCCATTTCGAGCGGGTCCGCCTGGGGGAGATGGTCAAGCAGGCCCTGGACCGCAAGAGGAGCACGGAGGCTGCCCAAATCCTGGCGCCCCTGCGCGCCGTCGCCCACCGCACGGTGGAGAACAAGGTCCTGATGGACAGGATGATCGTCAACGCCGCCTTCCTGGTCGCCAAGGAGCGGACGGGTGAGTTCGACGAATTGATCAGCAGGCTTGACGCCGAGCTGGGGCAACGGGTCGTCTTCAAGTACGTGGGGCCCACGCCCCCCTACAACTTCATCAACATCACGGTGAATTGGAGCGAGCTGTGAAGGAGCGCCCAGATGGGGATGCTGCTCAATCTGGTAGCCCTGCCGGCGGCAGGCCCGCTCCAGCTCATCCTCTGGCTGGCCCGTACCCTGGCGGAGGAGAGCGCCCGCGAGATGTTGGATGAAGGGCGTGTCCGCGGGGAGCTGCTGGAGCTCCAGGGCCGCTACGACGCGGGCCAGCTCGGAGAGAAGGAGTACGAGCATCAAGAGAGCGCCCTGCTGGAGCGCCTGAACCTCATTCGTGAGCTCAAGGCGGGCGCAGCCAGCGGGGACAGAGGCTGACAGGGTAGAGATCGCAGCAAGGAGACCACCGATGGAGATGATAGAGCTCTTGGAGCGGGCCAAGCGGCAACTGGCGGCCGCCACGGGGCTGAAGCCAGTGGAGGTCACCAGGGCCTCCAAAGACGCCCAGGGCTGGCACGTCGGGGTGGACATGCTGGAAATGTCGAGAATCCCGGCCGCCACC
Organism: Chloroflexota bacterium; assembly: GCA_016199375.1. Classification (GTDB taxonomy): domain Bacteria; phylum Chloroflexota; class Dehalococcoidia; order SHYM01; family SHYM01; genus JACQGV01. The sequence goes on from JACQGV010000152.1 coordinate 1,548, forward strand.
GATGTCCTGGGCGAGTATGACGTGGCCCTGGGGGAGGACGGCACCATGGTGAGGTTTGCGCGCAAGCGCACCCGGCTGCGCGGCGCGCCCCTGGAGGAAGAGACGAGCAGCACAGAAAGGTGACAGAGATGGCGCTAGCAGCGGAGCGTGACGGCACCGGGACCCTGGCCGACGTGATAGACCGGATACTCGACAAGGGCCTGGTGATCAATGCCGATATCAAGATCATAGTTGTGGGGGTGGAGCTCCTCGACATCAGGATCCGAGCGGCCCTGGCCTCTTTTGAGACCGCAGCCCGCTACGGCCTGGAGTTCCCCTCCGGCACCATGCTGCCCGCGCTGGCGGCCCAGGTCTCCGTGCCGTCCGGGAACGGCTCCACCGGGGCTCATCTACTACAACCCTAGCCCGAACGGGCGCGGGGACGACTACGGCCAGGGGCTCGAAGCTAGCAGGAGGTGCGCCAATGGACAAAGGCAGTAAGGGACCCGACACCGGCCCGCTCATCGGCGGGACGTTGAACATCCTGGGGTTGAAGATAGACCTGGGAGAGCTGCTGACAGCGCCCGAAAGCCTCCAGGGCCAACTGGAGGAGCTGCGGGAGAGGCTCAAGCAGGCCGGCGGCAAGGTGGCCCTGTCCGACGAGGAGTGGAAGCGGGGCGACGCCCGGGTGACAGGGTATGTCAGGACCAAGGGTATCCTGGGAGACCGGGAGTACCACGTCGGCGCCGGCCGGGAGAGCGGTCGCAGGGCCCGGCCCGCGCCGGAGCCTCCCGAGGTGCTGGAGCCCCCCGTTGACGTCTTCGATGAGCCCGAGCAGGTCACCGTGGTAGCCGATGTCCCGGGTGTCAACCTGGATGACCTGGAGCTAAGGCTTGAAGGCGACCTCTTGTCGCTCTCCACCAAGCCAGGAGCGCGGCGGCTGTACCGCAAGGAGATTCGCCTGGAAGCCTCGGTAGCGACCGAGACCATGAAGGCCACCTGTCGCAACGGCGTCCTGGAGGTCCGCGTCAGCAAGCGGAAGACAGGCAGCGGC
>JACQGV010000146.1 GCA_016199375.1 Chloroflexota bacterium
CAGCCCCGGAGCGGTTGGAGGGAGAGCTTGAAGCGCCGGGGCAAGAGATAGCCGCGGTACCAGTCCAGGGGCGCAGTGGCCAGGGCGTAGGCGCCCGCCAGCGCCAGCGCTGCCAGGACGGCCGCGAGGGACGCGGGCCCGGGCGCCGCCTCCGCCACCACACGGGCCCCACCGGCGAGCCACCAGGCGCCGACGGCGCCGCCGCCCACCAGCAGGTCCAGGAAATACGCCCGGCGTTGCAGCCGCCCATAGCGTCGCGCCTCCTCCTGGCGCTGGGGGTCGGGCTCCAGGGGCGACTCGGGGGTGTCGGCGATGGCGGTCTCAGCCATGGCCGTCCTGCCCCGGCTCCGCCAGGAGCAGCCGCCGCCGGTGGATGGACAGGGGAGGCTCCGCGAAGCCCAGGGCGGCAGTCACCTGCTCCGCCCGGCCGGCCCCCTCGGTGTCCTGGCGCAGCCGCATCCCCAGCCTCCACCCGTCTGGCTGCTGGCCCTCCACCCAGAGCGTGTCCACCAGCCTGCGCAGGTCGTAGCGGCGGGGTTGCCCGTCCCGGCGCTGCTCCCACGGTACCTGCTCCGCCGCCAGGAAGGCGGCGATGGCGCCCGGCGGCCCTTCCGGGCAGGAGCAACTGCCGGCCGACACGACCTCGTATTCGGCGAACCGCACGGACGCCTGGAGCGAGGGCAGCGCCAGGGGCACCTCCCAGGCCTCCAGGACCCGGAGGCCGGCGGGGAGGGCCTGGTTGATGGCCAGGGCCAGGTCCGCGGGCAGCAGGGCCCGCTCCAAGACCACATCCATCAGCTCGCACTCGCTGGTTACCCCCACGGGCAGCGGCGCTGCCAGGGAGAGCCGGGCATGGGGTGTGTATCCAGCCGAGTAGGCCAGCGGCACCCCGGCGCGGCGCAGCGCCCGCTCCCAGAGCCGCGTGAGGTCCAAGTGCCCCAGGTACTTCAGCTCCTCGCCGCGGAGGAAGCGCAGCCGCACGCGCTGCATCTCAGCGCCCCTGGACTATGAGCACACGCACGATCTTGACGCCCTTCATCTCCTTGACCACCAGGGCGGTCCCGTCGTCGGTCCGGAGGCGCTCCCCGGGCGCCGGGATGTGTCCCAGCCGGTCCAGGATGAAGCCGGCGATGGTCTCGTAGTCCCCTGGGGGCCAGACGAGTCCGAGCTTCTCCTCGACCTCGCCGATGCGCAGGGAGGCATCTACATCCAGGGTATGAGAGTCCACCCGGACCACCTCCTTGGCAGCCATGGCCTCGCTGGTGCCCACCACCTCCTGGACCACGGTGTTGAGGGTCACCAGCCCTGCTGTGCCTCCGAATTCATCCACCACCAGGGCCAGGGGAATGGCTTTGCCCTGCATCTCGGCCAGCAGATCGCCGACTGGTTTGGTCTCCGGAATGAATTGGGGCGGTCGCGCCAGGAAGTCCAGCGCCGTGTCTTCCTGGACCTGGCCCCGGGCTACTGCCAGGGTCACATCTTGCAGGGAAAGCACGCCCACTATCTGGTCTACGCTCTCCCGCTGAACGGGGTAGCGGGAGTGGGGGGAGCTGGCATAGATCTCCAGGAACTGGCGGTAGGTGCAGCCGTGGGGCACCCATACGATCTCGGGCCGCGGGGTCATGATCTCTTCCACGTGGCGCTGGCTCAGCTCAAAGACCTTGCTCACCATGGCGGCCTCGCTAGCCTCCACGGTGCCCTTCTCCTGGCTGGCATCCACGGCGGCCTTGATCTCTTCGGCCGTCAGCGGCCAGCGGGGGGCCTTAGGGTTGCCTAGCAGCCGCGTCACCACCCCGGCGTAGCGAGAGAACCCAACCACCAGGGGCGTGGCGGCCAGCACCAGCACCTCAATAGGCCGGATGTACAGCAGGCTCATCCGCTCGGCGTAGCGCAGGGAGATGATCTTGGGGGTGATCTCCCCCACTAGCAGAAGGACCAGGGTGCCCGCCAGTGTAGCCGCCAGGGCAGCGACGCGGGTCTCGCCCAGGAATCTCACCGCCGCGAGGGTGGCGAGCGCTCCGACGGCGGTGTTCACCAGGTTGTTCCCCACTAGGATGGTAATCAGGAAGCGGTCGGGGTTGTCCAGGACCAGCTCCACGCGCTGCGCCCTCTCATCCCCCCGGTGTGCCAGGTGTCGCAGCTTCGTGCGCTGGGTGTGCATAAAGGCGATCTCAGCACTGGAGAAGAAGGCCGAGGCCAGCAGCAAGAAGACTATAGGCACCCAAATCGCAGGGGTGAGGCCCGCCACCTGACACCTCCGCGCCACGCCCTGGTGGCGCCGTTGTGCTGGCTGCCCAGGGACATGCCGCGGCTATATCGTAGCAGCGGCTGGAAAAGACCGTCAAACCGAGTGGCCCCCCACGTTCGCGTCCTTCGGTTATTGCGCTGGGGTTTCAGCCTGCTTAGAATGAAGGGAATTCTAGCCCTGCCCCCCGGGTGAAAGGAGCCCTAGTGTCCAGTTATCCCGCCGACGATAGCGCGCGCTTGCGCCGGGTGCGTACCCGCGAGGCCATCAATCTGGCTATGCAGAGCCGGTGGGAGGAGGCCGTGGAGGCCAACAAGAGCATCCTGGAGATCTTTCCCACTGATGTGGACGCCCTGAACCGCCTCGGTCGCGCCCAGACCGAGCTGGGTCACTACGACAAGGCCCGTGAGGCCTATGCCCAGGCCCTCAAGCTGGACACCAATAACGCTATCGCCAAGAGGAACCTGGCCCGGCTGGCCCAGATAAAGGAAGCCGGGGCCCGGCCGCCGGGAGAGGGGGCTAAAGTTGCCCCGGACATTTTCATCGAGGAGACCGGCAAGACGGGCCTGACGGTGCTCCAGCGCCTGGGCGCCCGCGATATTCTGGCCGGCCTGGCGCCGGGTGACGTGGTCAGGTTGGAGGTGGAGGCGCGCAGTCTGGTGGCCTACAATCGCCGCGGCGACTATTTGGGGGTGGTGGAGCCGAAGCTGGGGCTGCGATTGATCAAGCTGGTCGAGGGTGGCAACCGCTACACCGCCGCCGTGGCGGGAGCCTCCGACCGGGGCATCCGCATCATCATCAAAGAGGCATATCAGGACCCCGGCAACGCGGGCCGGGTCTCCTTCCCAACCAAGGGCGGCCAGGACTTCCGCTCCTACGTCAAGGGCAGTATCGTATCCCACGAGGCCGAGGGCGAGGACCTGGGCGAGGAGGGCGAGACCGAGGCCCCAGCGTATGAGGGGGAGCGCGAGCGCGTCGTGGAGGATATGCACGTCTTCAGCCCGGAGGCGGAAGAGGGGGAAGATGAGTCCAGTGCGGAGGACGACGAGGATTCCTCAGGGCGCTAGCAGGGCTCCTGGCCACAGATTGCCTGCGCCGCCGCCGGCCTGCGGCCAACACAGTTAGCAGGCGCGGGAAAGCAGAGCCCCGGGTGGTGCGGATAAGGCCCCAGCCCGGGGCCTCGTTATTGGGGCAGGTCTCAGGGTCAAGGGAATGAGAGGCGGTGCAGCCGACTCCGTGGACGCGCTACCGGCGCAGCCTCTCGACGGCCGCCTCGGCGGCAGCCCACCAGCCATCCAGGCGGTGGGCCTGGTGAAGCGTTACCGTGACCTGGTAGCGGTGGCGGGCCTCGATTTCCAGGTGCAGCCCAGGGAGTGTTTCGGCCTGCTGGGCCCTAACGGCGCCGGCAAGACCACCATCGTCCGCCTCGTCTCCTGCGTCTCCCCGGTCAGCGCCGGCTCCCTGCTGGTGCTGGGTATGGATGTGAGCAGCCACGGTCACCGCATCAAGGCGCGCCTGGGGGTGGTCCCGCAGGAGCCCAACCTGGACCCCGAGCTGAGCACCCTGCAGAACCTGCTGGTGTACGCCCGCTACTTCGATATTCCGGCGGCGGAGGCCAGAAGCCGGGCCTGGCAGGCCCTGGAGCTCTGGCAGCTCACGGAGAAGGCCCGCAGCAAGATAGATAGCCTCTCCGGGGGCATGAAGAAGCGGGCCCTCCTGGCTCGCGGGCTCATCAACCAGCCCGAGCTGCTGGTCCTGGACGAGCCTACCCTGGGGCTGGACCCCCAGGCCCGCCACCTGGTCTGGCAGCGGCTGAGGCTCCTGAAAGCCCAGGGCGTCACCACCCTCCTGTCAACCAACAACATGGAGGAGGCGGCCCTTCTCTGCGACCGGCTGCTCATCCTCCACCGGGGCAGGGTATTGGCCGTGGGCGTCCCCGCGGACCTGGTGGCGGAGCATGTGGGCCGGGAGGTGTACGAGCTGGGTCTTGACGGCGAGAGTGACGGCACGCGCCGGCTGCTGACCCAGCAGGGCCTGGCCTGGGAGGACGTGGGTGACACCGTCTACGTATTTCGCCGCGACGGGCAGGCGCTGGCGCCGGAGATGCTCGCCCGGGCCCGCCGGGTCCACCGCCGCCCGGCGACCCTGGAGGACGTGTTCCTGCGCCTCACTGGCCGCGGGCTGCAGGAGTAGGGGAAGGGGCTGTGTACTACGTTGACGGTGTGATCCACATCGCGGCGCCCCGGGCGGTGGTCTGGCGGCTGTTCGCTGACCTGGACCGCTGGCCGCGCTGGAACCCTACGGTGGTGGTGATGGCGCCGCTTCGAGGCGCGCCCTGGGCCCCGGATTTCCGCTTCCGCCAGACGGTGCGGGTGGGAGGCCGCCGGCTCAGCTTCAAGCCGCGGGTGCTCTACACCGACCCTGGGAACTACGTGACCTGGGTGGGCCGCGGCTTCGGGGTCACCGGCGTCCATAGCTGGTACTTCGAGGACGAGGCGACGGGCAGCCGGGTCACCACTATCGAGGAGTTCAAGGGGTTGGGCGTCCCTCTGATGCGGCTTGTCATCAAACCGGCGGACCTGCGGGCGATGTTTCAAGCGAGCCTGCGGGCGCTGAAGCAGGCCGCCGAGGCCGAGGGCCCGGGGTGAGCCCCGCGGTGGCTGGGGCGTTGCCTGCGCGGGGATGGCCCTGGGGTCGGCTGCCCCACGCCTCCCGGCGCGCCCTGCGGGTCTGGCAGCGCAACCGCGATGTGTACCTGCGGCTCTGGCGGGCCGAGCTGATGCCCCCTTTCTTCGAGTCCCTCGTCATCCTGCTGGCCATGGGCGTGGGCCTGGGGGCCTACGTGAACCTGGGCGGCGGAGGCAGCTACCTCCAGTTCATCGCGCCCGGCCTGGTGGCCTCCTACGCCATGTTCGCGGCGGCCTTCGAGTGCACCTATGGCTCCTACTTCCGCATGGAGACCCAGCGCACCTTCGACGCCATCATCGCCACGCCCCTCAGCATCGAGGACGTCATCGCCGGCGAGGTACTCTGGGGCGCGACCCGCGCGGCGTGGAGCTCCATTGCTGTGCTGGCGGTCATCTCCCCCTTCGGCCTCGTGGAGTCCTGGTGGGCGGTGGCCGTGCCGCTGCTGGCCTTCGGCGCCGGGGTGCTCTTCAGCGGCATCGCCCTGGTGTTCACCGCCTTCGCTCCTACCCTTACCTCGTTCAACTACTTCATCACCATGTTCCTGACCCCGATGTTTTTCTTCAGCGATGTCTTCTTCCCGCTGGAAGGCTTGCCCGCGGGGCTCCAGGCCTTCGGCCGCCTCCTTCCCCTGACCCCCTTCGCGCGGCTTACCCGCGCCCTGACAGAGGGGCGCTTCAGCGCCTCTCACTGGGCCGATGTGGCCTACATCGCGGTCCTGGCCGTGGTCTTCTTCTACGCCGCCCTCATCCTCATGCGCCGGCGCCTGATCAAGTAGACGGGCGTGGCGCGCCCGGCCGCTACGGTGGCCGGGGCCACTGGTCTTTACAGCTGGCGGGGAGGCTACTCGGCGGCCCAAGGTTTTTGACGCAGTTCAAAAAATGTGCTATGCTGGCCCTGCTTTATGGTGGGGGTCTTCCAGATATGGTCAGCCCCCTAGCGGCTGCTCGGCCTGCGGTTGTCGTTAGCTGCTCCAACCGCGCCTATCGCCGTTTCCAGGAGGGTGGCGCGCGGGAGCTGCGCCGCTACACCGA
>JACQGV010000139.1 GCA_016199375.1 Chloroflexota bacterium
ACGCCTTCGGCGGCCTCCTGGCCCACAAGCGACTCTGGTCCCACTCCGTCATCCACGAGACACTGGTGGACCTGCTCGCCATCCAGCAGGAGATACACCCCGGCGTCTTCGCCGTCATGGACGGCACCCTGGCCGGCGACGGCCCCGGCCCCCGCGCCATGCGCTTCCACGAGAAGGACGTGCTGCTGGCCAGCGCCGACCAGGTGGCGATAGACGCCGTCGCCGCCAAGCTGATGGGCTTCGACCCCCTGAAGCTGAGGTTCATCCGCCTGGCCCACGAGCGCGGCCTGGGCGTCGGCGACCCCCGCGAGATCGAGGTCGTCGGCGCCGACGTCTCCCGCGTCAACTGGCGCTTCCGGGGCGACCAGGACACCCTGGCCAGCCGGGGGCAGAAGCTCATCTACTGGGGTCTGCTGAAGCCGCTGGAGAAACCGCTGCTGCGGACGCCCCTGGTCCCCTGGGCCTACCTGGCCTCCAACACCTACTTCAACAGCTACTGGTACCGCTTCATCGGCAGGCGCCGCGTGCGCCAGGCCCTCCAGACCAAGTGGGGCCAGCTCTTCCAAAGCTACTAGTGGGATTATGAGTTCGCCCGAACGCTCAACGAGAAATCCCGGTCAAAGCGGTAGCCGAAGAAAGCTTGACAACAGCCTCTGATGAGCGGCAGACTAGTCGCACTACATGAAAAGGAGGGCAGCCATGCCGGACGCGAAGTTGGTCCGCAAGGTCCTAGACAAGCCCGACGAGACGCGCTCGTTCACGGAGGGGAAGGGGAAGGCGCAGATCGTCAAGGTTGGTGATGTGACCCTCGGCCGTGGTATCTTCGAGCCCGGCTGGCAGTGGTCCAAGCACGTTAAGCCGATCGCTAAAACTGACTCCTGCCAGGCCGCGCACACGGGCATGGTGCTCGAGGGGCGGATGCGCGTCCGTATGAACGATGGGACGGAGTCGGAAGTCGGCCCTGGGGATGCCTTTTACATGCCGCCGGGCCACGACGCTTGGATCGTGGGCAACCAGCGCTGCGTGATCATCGACGTCACTGGCTTCGGCAACTACGCCAAGCCGAAATAGCGCAAGCTTGCTCGTGTCAGCGGGACCACTCTCAGTCACCAGGAGCTCGCTGAACGACCATAAGTCTGTCTGGTAGGTGGGCCTGCCCTCACGAGCCTGACGGCTCGCGTCCGAAAGGAGACCCCTAGATGCCCACCCCCAGCGCCCCTTTCAAGGTCGCGGCCGTACAGGCGACGCCCGTGTTCCTGGACCGCGAGGCCACCGTTGAGAAGGCCTGTCACCTGATCACTGAGGCTGGCGGCAGTGGCGCGCGTCTGGTGGCCTTCCCGGAGTCGTTCATCCCCGCCTACCCTGACTGGGTCTGGGCCGTCCCCGCGGGCCAGGAGGGTCTGCTCAATGATCTGTACGCTGAGCTTGTGGCCAACGCCGTCGAAATACCAAGCCAGGCGACGGCACGTCTTTGCCAGGCCGCAAGGCGCGCTAAGGCCCACGTGGTTATGGGGCTGACCGAGCGCAACACCGAGGCCAGCGGCGGCAGCCTATACAACACCCTCCTCTACATAGACGCCAAGGGCAACATCCTGGGGAAGCACCGCAAGCTGGTGCCCACCGGCGCCGAGCGCCTGGTTTGGGCCCAGGGCGACGGTAGCACCCTCCATGCCTTCGAAACGCCCCTGGGCAAGCTGGGGTGGCCTCATCTGCTGGGAGAACTATATGCCCCTGGCCCGCTACGCCATGTATGCCTGGGGCGCGCAGATATACGTGGCCGCTACTTGGGACCGGGGCGAGCCTTGGCTGTCCACCCTGCGACACATCGCCAAGGAGGGCCGCGTTTTCGTGATCGGCTGCTGCATGGCGCTACGCTACGATGATATCCCCGACCGCTACTCTTTCAAGAAACACTACGCCGCTGACCCGAGCTCCTGGATCAACGTGGGCGACAGTGTCATCGTCAATCCCGATGGCGAGTTCATCGCCGGCCCCCTGCGCCTGAAGGAGGACATACTCTACGCAGAGATAGACCCGCGCCAAATGGCAGGGCCTAAGTGGATGCTCGACGTAGCGGGGCACTATGCGCGCCCGGACGTCTTCGAGCTGACCGTCAACACCGAACCCCGTCCCGTGCTCAGGCTGAAGGGCCGGACATAGCCCTGCGCCATCTGCCCCTTGCCATCCCCTCGCCCCAGGTGTAGCCTGAGCTGTGATCATGCTACACTCACCAGACCGCTCAGGTCAGGAGCACCCCCAGGCTATCATGACGACACTCCGAGTTGTTTCGCATCTTTTTTCTCCACCAGATGAGGAGGCCGTGAAACAACTACACCCTCCAGGAGCCGGGGCCGCCCCTGCCCTCCTGCCGCGACCTGGCGACCCGTGGCCGGCCGCCCTCTGACCCTGGCCACGGGGCTGCGCGCCAGCATCATCCTCTCCCTGGTGCTCGCCGTTGCCGTCTACGTCGGCATCACGGCCTACGGCGACTTCTCCCGCCTGGGCGCGGCCCTCACCAGCTTCCGCTGGACCCTGGTGCCCGCCATCCTCGCCCTGACGCTGTTCAACTACCTCGTCCGCTTCGTCAAGTGGGAGTACTACCTGCGCCTCATCGGCGCACGCCCTTCGGCAGGCTCAGGACAGGCTCCTTCGGCAGGCTCAGGGCGAACGGCGGTTTCCGTTCGTGGTGAGCTTGTCGAATCACAAGCGGGCGATGCCGGCCTCCAGCCGAGCCCCGACCGGCGTCTGTCCCTGGCCGACAGCTTGAACATCTACTGGGCAGGGCTCTTCATGGTCATCACCCCGGCCAAGGTGGGGGAGTGGATCAAGAGCTACTTTCTGCGCCAGGCCACCGGCACGCCGGTGGGGCGCTCCGCCCCCATCGTCGTCGCCGAGCGGCTCACCGACGGGCTGGCGCTCGCCCTGCTGGCGCTCCTGGGCCTGGCCTCGGTGCGACAGGGCTGGGCCTGGGTGCTCGCCTTCCTGGCGCTGGCGGCGGCCCTCGTCCTTGCCCTGCGCTACCGGCCCCTGGCCCTGCTCTTGCTGCGGCTGCTGAAGCGCGCGCCCCTCCTGCGCGGGTACGCCGACTTCCTCGACC
>JACQGV010000140.1 GCA_016199375.1 Chloroflexota bacterium
CACCAGAAGGACCTCGACCCCTGGCTCTTGCGCCGCCTCCAGCGCGCCGTCAACCACAGCCGCCGGGGCCTGGTCACCCCCCATAGCATCGAGCGCGATCGTCACCATCAGCTAGAACCCCGACCACCCGGCCATTTATTCCCACTCCAGGGGCCAGGCGTTCCGCTCCATGATAGCAGACCGCGCGGGCTGAGCAGGGGCCTGGCTCAGGCCGGACGAGAGACCAGGATCATGCGGCTGCTCTCGGGTCCGAGGGGCTCCAGGTCATGGGAGCCATAGACCTGCTCGATGATGAAGCCGGCGCGCGCCAGGAGCTGCTCGACTTCCCGCCGCCCGCAGTGATAGAGGCTGAACTGGGCGATGTGGCGGGACACCCGGCCCGCCTCGTCCACCTCATCGAAGAGGTAGGTGATGTGCTCCTGCTGGCTGGCGGCGTCGCCCTCGGCTGCCACCAGCTTGGCGACGCGCCGGCCCGTGGCCGGGTCCGTGCGCACCCACTCCAGCAGCAACTCGCCCACCCCGCCCTCATAGCCGCGGGAGGGGCGGGGCAGGTCCAGCACCAGCACCCCGCCCAGGCGCAGGTGTCGCTTCACCGCCTGCAGCGCCGCCAGCTGCTCGTCCGTGTCCGTAAGGTGCATGAAGCTGTTGAAGGCGAAGAAGGCGAGCCGATAGCGCTTCCTGAGCCGCAGCCGGTGGAAGGGCGCCTCCACCAGCTCCAGGTCCGCCGGCGGGGCCTTGGCACGCAGCGCCGCCAGCATCCCTGGCGAGAGGTCAACGCCGGTGATCCGGAAGCCCGCCCGTGCCAGGGGGATGGCCAGCCGGCCCGTGCCCACGCCCAGCTCCAGGATGGGAGAGCCGCAGCGGCGTGCCATCTCCAGATAGAAGGCCTGGTCGTGGTCCAGGTGGCCCACGTCCAGATCGTAGAAGCGGGCGATGGTGTCCAGGGCTGTCCTGTCGACAGGCATGAGTTCTCCTCCCCTAGAAGCCTGGCTACGCCGTGGTAGGCCTGGTCTTTGTGCATTGAGCACAACTTTGCGCCGGCAAGGTTCTGCTAATTCGTCCGTAGACCCCACCCACGGGGCGCAGCTACCATGTGCCCAAGTTCAAAATCTCCTAAGGAGGCTCGCCAGTGGAACTCGGTCTTGCGCTAGGTGCTTTCGCGGGTCTGTTCGTGGCTTTTGCGGTGCTCCCCACCCAGATACGGAAGCATCACCAGCGGCGGGAACAGAATAACACAACGCAGGAGCAGGACTAGCTCCAAGCTGGATTTTAGGGGGTGAAGCGATGTTAGGCGGGCAGCGCATGGCCTGGGCGGCCGCACTGGCCGCTCTCGTGTTTCTAGGGGGGGCCAGCAGCGTCCTGGCGACCGACCCCACCGGCGCCGACACCCTGAAGGCCTCGCCGGACGCCCCGGTGAACTTCGTCTGGGTACTGATCACCGGCTTCCTGGTGTGGTTCATGCAATATGGCTTCGCCCTGCTGGGGGCGGGGCTGATCCGTGTCAAGAACACTGTCAACTATCTGACCAAGAGCTTCCTGGACTTCTGCATGGGCTCCCTCGCCTTCTGGGCCTTCGGCTTCGCCTTCATGTTCGGCGGGTCCGGGGCGGTTATCGGTTCGGCGATGGCCAACGGGCTGGAGGCGGGCAACCCCTTCATCGGCTCCTCGGGCTTCTTCTTGACCGGGGCGGCCTATGACGTCACCACCATCGCCTACTGGTGGTTCCAGATGGTCTTCGCCGCCACCGCCGCCACCATCGTAGCTGGCGCCATGGCCGAGCGGACCAAGATCAACGCCTACCTGGCCTACAGCTTCCTCGTCACCGCCCTCATCTACCCCATCTACGGCCACTGGCTCTGGGGCGGGGGCTGGCTGTGGACGCTGCCCTTCGGTGCCGGCGCCAGGGACTTCGCCGGCTCGGGTGTGGTCCACACCGTGGGCGGCCTGACCGCTCTGGTGGGCGCCTGGATGGTAGGCCCGCGCATCGGCAAGTATGATCCGCAGGGGACTCCGCGGGTCTTCAAGCCCAGCAACCTGGCGTTCGTGGTGGCCGGGACCTTCATTCTCTTCTTCGGCTGGTTCGGCTTCAACCCGGGCAGCACGCTGGCGGCCACCGACCTGCGCATCTCCGTCATCGCCGTCAACACCTTCCTGGCCGGCACCACGGGGGCCTTAGTAGCCGTCTACTGGGGTTTCGTGAAGAATGGCAAGATGGACCTGGTCCTCGCCTGCAACGGCACCCTGGCCGGGCTGGTGGGGATTACGGCTCCCTGCGCCTACGTGGCGCCCTGGGCGTCGGTGGTCATCGGCGCCGTGGCGGCCCTGATCATGATCTGGGCGGCCGGCTTCGTGGAGCGGACGCTCAAGGTTGACGACCCGGTGGGCGCGATTGCCGTCCACGCCGGCGGCGGCATCTGGGGGGTGCTCGCGGTGGGCATCTTCGCCGACGGCACCTACGGCGGCGTCAGCGGGCTCATCAAGGGACAGGTCGGCCAGATGGTGGCGCAGCTCATTGACGTGGGCGCCGTGGTCGCCTGGGTGCTGGTGACAGCCTTCGTGATGTTCTGGCTGATCAAGAAGACCATCGGCCTGCGGGCCACCCGCGAGGAGGAGCTGCAGGGCCTGGACATCCCCGAGCACGGCTCGGAGTTGTACCCTTCTGAGGAGGCGCTGGCCGGAACGGCCAAGGCCTGAACCCGCACTCCAGAACTGAGCAAAGCCTGAAGAGGCGCCTCCGCAACGAGCCGGAGGCGCCTCTTCCCATTCCAAGGCACCTGCTTGCAGGGCAGAACTGCCCTGGGGACACCCCAGGCCCCGGCAGTCCCGACCCCTCGGGAGTGCACCCCCAACACCTGTTGAGTGAGGATGACAGTCTTGTAAAGGACTTGCGAACCCGGGCACTAGACCAGGCGCAACACCGACAGGGGCGCCTTGCCGCGCTCGCGCTCTTACTCCTACAATGAGCAGGTTTAGAGAGGAGAGCTATGGCGAAGCCCCGAGGGGCGGCCCGCCGGTTGGACAGCCAGCGGGTCAGCGGCACACGGGACCTGCTGCCGGAGGAGATGGCGCGCTTCCGGCGCTGGGAGCGCCTCTTCCTGGAGGCCTGCCAGGCCAGGGGCTACCGCGAGATCCGCACCCCAACCCTGGAGCACCTCTACTTCTTCACCGCCGCCCAGCGCCTCTCCCTGGAGCGGCTGCGCTCCCTCTACTCCTTCCCAGACATGGACGGCTGGAGCGGGGAGCGGGTGGTGCTGCGGCCCGACGGCACCATACCCATCGCCCGCCTCTACGCCGAGAACTACCCCGGCCAGACCATGCGTCTTTGCTACGTGGAGAACCTTTTCTCCTATCAGGACTCGGCGGAGCACCGGCGTGAGTCCTGGCAGTGCGGCGCCGAGCTCATCGGCGCCAGCTCCCCGGAGGCCGATGGGGAGCTCCTCGAGCTAGCCTCTCAGGTGCTGGCAGCAGGGGGGGTGCAGACCGAGCTCCACATCTTTCACGCCGGCCTGACCCCGGCGGTCCTCGGCGCCCTGGGCGGCCCGGCCTCCCGGCGGGCCCGCGCGGCCCAGGACGTCCAGCGTGCCCTGGAACGCCTGGGCCGAGGCCGGGGCGGGAGCGCCGCTTTCCTGAAGAACCTCCGGGCCACGCTGGCCCCCGGAGCGCCTGCGATGCTGGCCGCTCTGGACAACCTGATCGCCGTGGCGGCGCTCCTCGACCGCCGCGGCCTCTCCTATACCATGGACCCCATCTTCTTCCCCGAATTCGAGTACTATACGGGGGCCATGTTCGCGTTCTTCCGCGACGGTCGCAAGGTCGGCGGCGGGGGCCGCTATGACGACCTCATACCCAAGATCAGCGGTCACCAGACCCCGGCGTCAGGCTTTGCCCTCTATCTCGACACGCTCCTGGAAAGGGAGAGTTGAGATGGCGCCGCCCCTTCGACGGGCTCAGGGCAGGCCCTTGCGACGGGCTCAGGGCAGGCCCTTGCGCCTGGCCCTGCCCAGCGAGGAGCGCCTCCTGGGGCCTACCCGGGCGCTGCTGGCGCGGGCGGGGGTGGTGCTCCAAGGCTACGAGAGCGCCACCCGCCGCTACCGGCTCCCGGTGCGAGGGCCGCTGCCCGCCACCGCCGCCATGCTCAGGGACCGCGACATCCCGGTCCAGGTGGGCGTGGGGAACTACGACCTGGGTGTGTGCAGCCTCGTGTGGGTGGAGGAGCTGCTCGCGCGCTATCCGTCGAGCGGGCTGGTGAAGCTTTTCGACCTGGGCGCGGCCCCCGCCACCGTCTACGCCGCCCGCTGGCGCAAGGGGGCGCGGGCCGGCGCGGATGAGAGGCGGCCGTTCGAGGCGAGCCGAGCGCGGCCGCTGCGGGTGGTCACCGAGCAACCCAACCTCGCCGAGCGCTTCGTCCAGGAGCAGCGTTGGCCCTATGTGGCGCTCTTCCCAGTTTGGGACCGGGCCGAGGTGTACCTGCCGGAGCACGCCGACCTGGCCGTCCTGGCGGCCGCCAGCGAGCAGGAGATCGGTTCCCTGGGGCTCAAGCCGGTAGCCACCATCCTGCGCTCCACCGCCTTCGTCGTCGCCCACGCCCCTTCCCTGGAGCAGAGGGACATGAGCCCGCTCCTAGAGCGCCTGGCGGAGGCCGCCCGGGCCGACACTGATCATGGGGACGGCGACTGATGGCAACGCCCAGCCGCGCCTCCAGGAGCGACCGCCGGCGGTCTGCCCTTATCTGGTTAGCCCTGCCCGACGGCCACAATCAGGGGCGCGCAGCCGCGTTCCTGGCCCAGGCCGGGCTCCGGGCCCAGGGCTATGCAGAGGGGGCGCCCGCGGACCGGCCTTGCCTAGAGCTGGAAGGCGTCGCCTGCAAGGTCATCCGCCCGCAGGATATGCCCGTCCACGTGGCCAACGGCAACTTCGACCTCGCGGTGACGGGACAGGACTGGCTGGCGGACCACCGCTGCCAGTTCCCCAACAGCCCGGTGATCGAGGCCCTGACCATCCGGGTGGGGCAGGTCATGAACATCGGCGCCATCGTAGCCAAGGCCACGCCCGCCGCCCGCATCGAGGAACTGGCAGACTACCTCAGCCGGGGCGGGCTGCGGCGCCCGTTCCTGCGGGTAGCCTCGGAGTACGTGCACCTGGCCGACGAGTACTGTCGCCGGCACCATCTGGGCCGCTTTCGCATCATCCCCACCTGGGGGAAGACCGAGGCCCTGCCTCCCCAGGACGCCGACATGATTGTGGAGAACTGGGAGGGCGGCACCACCCTGGAGGCCAACGACCTGAAGGTCCTGGACCCCTTCCTCCAGTCGTGGCCCTGCCTCATAGTCCACCGGCAGGCCCTGGTGGGGCGGGGGGAGCGGGCGCGACGGGTCAGGGACGTCATCGCCCGGCTGAGCCGCGCCCCCTGCGCCAGCGCACCGTCGCCTGATCCGGCGCGAGCAGCGCTCTGATGCCGCCCGTCAACATCCACCTGAGCATCGCCGAGGCCGTAGCCCAGGCCCTGGGCGCGCCCCCAGAGCTGGAGTCCCACGAGGGGGACTACCTGCTGGGCTGCTGCGCCCCTGACATCCGCTACCTGACCAAGCAGCCCCGCGAGCACACCCACTTCTTCGCTCTCGACAACCTGGGGCCCCAGGACAGCCTGCGGGCCATGTTCGCCGCCCACCCCAGCCTGGCCGCAGGGCGCCAGCTCGACCGGCGCACCCTCGCCTTCATGGCCGGGTACATCTCCCACCTGGCCACCGACGAGGTCTGGATCTGCGAGGTGTTCCGCCCCTGCTTCGGACCTGGCTCTCCCTGGGCGCAGGAGCCCTGGGTGCAGGCCCTCGACCGGGCCCTGCAGGCGGAGCTGGACCGGCGGGAGCGCCGCGACCCGGGCCTGGCCCAGGAGCGCCAGGCGCTCTTGCGGGCAGCCACCTCCCGGGTGGCCGTCCCCTTCCTGGCCGTGGAGGACCTGGAGCGCTGGCGCGACCAGACCTGCCGGGCGGTGGTGCGGGAGGCCACCTGGGAGTCCCTGGAACGGTTCCTGGAGGTCTTCCTGCGCAACGTCCTGCGGGCGGATGGCCCCCAGCTCGACCGGTTCCTGGAAACCCTGCCCCAGTCCCTCCAGCGCACCCTGGACTACGTCTCCGAGGAGCGCCTCGCCGCCTTCAAGGCCATGTCTATCAACAGGACCGCCGCCCTCCTGAGGGAGTACCTGAGTTGAAGCTAGTCACCGACTGGGCCAGCGCCCGGGCGCTGCTCTCCCGCCCGGCGCCTTATCTTGACCTCAAGGCCAGCCCTGCTCTGGCCGAGGGCATCCGGCGCCTGTTTGGAGAGTCCCTATCCCCAGAGCAGGCCGTGGCCCGCATCCTGGCCGACGTCCGCCGCGATGGCGACCGCGCCCTCCTGGACTACACCAGCCGCCTGGACGGCGTGGCCCTCGCCTCCCTGGAGGTGCCACGCCAGACTATCCAGGCGGCCTGGGAGCAGGCAGCGCCGGAGCTGAGGTCAGCCCTGGAGGTAGCGGCAGGCCGCATCCGGGCCTTCCACGAGCGCTGCCTGCCAGCGGGTTGGCTCGACCGCGAGCAGGGGCTGGGCCAGGCGCTGCGTCCGCTCGAGCGCGTGGGGCTCTACGTCCCCGGTGGAACCGCCCGCTATCCCTCCACGGTGCTGATGTCGGCGATCCCCGCCAGGGTCGCGGGCGTCCGCGAGGTCATCCTGGCCACGCCCCCCGGCCGCGACGGCCAGGTGCCGCCGGTCACGCTCGCGGCTGCCGCCCTCGCCGGCGTGGACCGCGTCTTCGCGATGGGCGGCGCCCAGGCCATCGGCGCCCTGGCCTACGGCAGCGAGTCGGTGCCCCAGGTAGACAAGGTCTGCGGGCCCGGCAACATCTTCGTGACCCTGGCCAAGAAGATGGTCTTCGGCACGGTGGACATTGACGGCCTCTATGGCCCCACCGAGACGGTCATCATCGCCGACGACTCCGCCGACCCCGCCCTCTGCGCCCGCGACCTGCTCGCCCAGGCGGAGCACGACGCCCTGGCCTCGCCCATCCTTATCACCACCTCCCGCCAGGTCGCCCAAGCGGTGGCGCGGCAGGTGCAGCAGCAGCTCGCGGGGATGGAGCGGCGGGAGATCGCCGCCGCCGCCGTAGAGGGCCAAGGGGTAGCGGTGGTGGTGCGCGACCTGGAGCGCGCTTTCGAGCTGGCCAACGCCTATGCACCGGAGCATCTGGCCCTGCTGGTGCGCGAGCCCTGGGCGCATCTGGAGAAGGTACGTCACGCCGGGGCCGTCTTCCTGGGCGAGGCCTCCGGGGAGGCCCTGGGCGACTACATCGCCGGGCCCAGCCACGTTCTGCCCACCGGTGGCACCGCCCGCTTCAGCTCGCCCCTGGGGGTCGAGACGTTCCTGCGCCGGATGAGCGTCATCGGCCTGGACGAGGCCGCCAGCAGGGCCCTGGCGAAGCCCGGCGCCATCATCGCCCGTACCGAGGGGCTGGGCGGCCACGCCGCCGCCCTGGAAGCGCGGGCCGAGCCAAGGGAGAAAAGAAAGGACGAGTAGAGTAGAATAGATGAAGACTTCGCCAGCGGAGCAGCCATGCCAACAGTAGGCGATAGGGTAATCGTTACAATCGAAGGAGAAGCTGTGCTTGGTGGCACCTTGGGTATTAGTAAAGGGGCGTCAATCTCCGTACCAGGCACGATCATCGAAGACCGCAGAGCGGACTGGCTTATTGAGCTGAATATATCAGTAGGGGGAAGAAATCAAATACTGGTACCCAAGACAGCCCTCCATGACCAGGCGGCCAGCGGCTCTCGATGATAATCCGCAGCCCATTAGGTGCTCTCGGAGCAATCATGGTGTTACTCCAGGGCATCTCCGCGGGCGCCTTAGCAGCAGTCCGGGCCCAGCCAGTCTTGCAGTGGATTTTAGTCATAACGATTGCCTCCACAACTGTCCTGATAACGCTCCTCGTCACGTACATCGTGTGGCGCTTCGCAACTAGGAATCCAGGTCTGCTATTCAATCCACAGGAGATAGACCCGTCCGTTCACCGCCTATTGTATGCACCACTGGGCAAAGTCTCTATCCGAGTGCTTCCCAAAGAAAGCACGGACGCCTCCGGAGCGGAGCAGCCTCCTCAACCACCGAGGTGACTCCTATGCCCACCAACCTGAAAGAAGGCCAGCAGGCCCCCGACTTCACCGTGCCCGACGCCGACGGCAAGCCCGTGTCCTTGAAGGAGTTCCGGGGCAAGCCTGTCGTCCTCTACTTCTTTCCCCGCGCTGGGACACCCGGCTGAACCACGGAGGCGCACGAGTTTCGTGACGCGCTTCCCCAGTTCCAGCAGGCCGGAGCAGTCGTGATCGGGGCCAGCACCGACACCCAGCAGGCGCAGCGACGCTTCCGGGAGAAGCACGGCCTGAGCTTCACGTTCCTGTGCGACGCCGAGAAGAAGCTGGTCCAAGCCTACGACGTCTACAAAGAGAAGAACATGTACGGGAGGAAGGTGCTAGGGACCGAGCGCACCACCTTCCTCATAGATCGGAAGGGCAGCATCGCCAGGGTGTGGGTAAAGGTCAGGCCCGCGGGCCACGCCGCCGAGGTGCTGGCGGCGCTGCGGGCGCTCAAGTAGCGCCAGCGGGGTATGTCCAGTGTGGAAGGCGCCGGGGCCTCGCCCCTCGACAAGCTCAGGGCGAGCGGATCGGCCTTCGGCCACGGAAGGCCCCGCTCACGGTGAGCCTGTCGAACCACGAGCCACCGATACTCGTGGCGCGCCGCCCTACTTCTGGGACATCATGAGAAGCTTGCGGATGAGCTGGTCCTTGGGCGTGGTGCCCTTGGGCACGATGGCGATGGGCACCGGATTATAGGTGCTGTTGGACGTCTTTTTGCCGCTCTCGTCCTGCTCACCCATCGTGTACTTGAAGAGGGTGATGGACTTCTCGTCCTCCTCCAGGTAGTAGCCCATGTCCTTCTGGAACTGGTTCAGATAGCCTTCCAACCGCTGGCCCATGGCAGACCTCCTTAGCGTCCCTTGAATCCAGGCTCCCTTTTCTCCAGGAAAGAGCGAATGCCCTCGTCCCTGTCCTCGGTCTTGAAAGCGTAGTCCAGCCCGTAGGTCTCATACTCCCGAAAGGTCGGCAGGTCCATGGTCCAGGCATGGTAGATCAGCCGCTTGGCGATCCCCAGCGCCACCGGGGCATTCTTGGCGATGCTGGTGGCCATCTCCCTGGCCGTCGGCATCAGCTGCTCGGGCGGGACCACGCGGCTCACCAGGCCCATCTCCTTAGCCTCGGCGGCCTCGATGATGCGACCAGTGAAGATGAGCTCGCAGGCCCGCTGGGGCCCCACCAGCCGCACCAGGTTGAAGGCGCCCGCCGACTCGGGCGGGATGCCCCGCAGCGCCCAGACCGCTCCGAAACGAGCGGCCTGGGAGGCGATGATGATGTCGGCGGCCAGGGCTATGGAGAGCCCCTGGCCCACGGCGGCGCCGTTGACGGCGGCGATGATGGGCTTGGCCATGCCCCGCATGATGTCGGGGAAGAGGTCGAACTGGCGGTTGAGGACGCGGGCGACGGAGGCGGCGCGGTCGTCCGCCTCGCCCGCGGACGAGCGTTGCTTCACGTCCTGGCCCGCGCAGAAACCGCGCCCCGCGCCCGTTATGACCAGGCAGCGCACCTGCGCGTCGTCGCGGCAGCGGACCAGGGCATCGTTCAGCTCCGCAAGCAACTGCCCGGTCAGAGCGTTCAGCCGCTCGGGCCGGTTCAGGGTGATGGTGGCGACGCCTGCGCTCAGCTCGAAGAGCAGGGTCTCGTAGGCCACGCGCGCCTCCCTTCCCAGCCAGCGCCCGGGGCGCGGCCCGGCCTGGCTATCGGGGCCGGTCCAGTGCCGCCGGCCCCGTGCTACCTACTCAGTGAGCGGCACGCCTTTCACCAGGCCCAGGAGCATCTTGATCAGGGCCTCACGGCTGCCGCGCTTCTTGTCTACCTGCCCCAGCGGGCGGTGGCTCATGGTCAAGGCGCCGCCGCTCCCCGTGTAGTGGAACAGGCCGATCTTGTCCTCGGTCTCCGCCAGGTAGTAGCCGGCCTCGTCGGCCACGGGTCCCAGATAGCCCGTAATCTTCTTCCACCCGCCCTGTAGCGCAGGGTAGTCGGAGGGGTCAGCCATGGACAGTCCTCCTCGAAATCTATCACTGCTGATTGTACCCCGGCGCTCCCCTGGGAATCCAGCACGCCGTTAGGGGAGCTTCCCCTTCATGACCAGGGACAACGCCAGGTCGAGGGCGGCCCCCATGCTGGTGGCATCGGCCACGCCCTTCCCGGCGATGTCGAAGGCGGTGCCGTGGTCCACAGAGGTGCGGATGAAGGGCAGGCCCAGGTTGACGCTGACGCTGTGGTGGAAATCGTGGACCTTAATGGGGATATGGCCCTGGTCGTGGTACAGGGCCAGCACAACATCGAACTCGCCGGCGATAGCGCGGTTGAAAACGGAGTCGGCGGGATACGGGCCCAGGGCGGCTATACCAGCGGCCTGGGCCTCGGCGACGGCGGGCTCGATCTCCCGCCCTTCCTCGTCGCCGATGGTGCCGGCGTCGCTGGCGTGGGGGTTGAGGGCGGCGACGGCGATCCTGGGCTGCAGGAAGCCCCACTCGCGGAAGCACCTGTCCGTCAGCCGCAGCTTGGCCAGGATGTTGGGGCGGGTCACGGCTTCGCAGGCACGCCGCAGGGAGCGATGGGTCGTGAGGTGCACGACCCGCAGGCCCGGTGTCAGGAGCATGGTCGCCACCTCGGCGACGCCGCTGAGCCGCTGCAGCAGCTCCATGTGGCCCACCTCTTCGTAGCCCGCCAGGCGGGTGGCCTGCTTGTTGATGGGCGCCGTCACCATGGCCGCCACGTGGCCATCGAGACAGAGCTGGGCGGCCTTGGTGGCCCATTCCATGCAGGCCGCCCCGGCGGCCGCCGACGGACGCCCCGGCGGTGCCCGGCGCAGCTCCAGGTTCTGCATCTCCAGGACATCCACTGTCCCCGGCCGCCCCTGGGAGTGGCCCACGGCCTCAATCGGGCGCACCTGAAGCTCCAGCTTGACCAGGTCCAGGGCGTTCTGGACCACGGCGGCGGAGCCGATGACCACCGGAACGTACGGGCGCCGCCGGCGGCCAGCCTGGGCCGCCAGCGCCTTCACCACCACCTCCGGCCCAATCCCGGCGGGGTCCCCCAGGGTGATGGCGATGATGGGGCGGCGGCGAGGCGCGCTCACAGGAACCTCCCCAGCACGGGCAGCCGCTGCAGCCAGCGGGAGCGCTGCGCTGGTAGGGAAGCCAGGAAGTCCTCCACCTTGCGGTCCCACTCCCGCTCGCTGATCTCGACTACGGTCCCGCCCCTCTCCAGGTCCAGCAGGACGCTGATGGTGATCCCACCTCCGCCGCCCTCGAACTCGACCCTGGTGAGCTGGCGCTGCTTGATCTGAAGCCCCAGGCCGCCAGGGCCGAAGAACCCCAGCGCCCGCTTGATCACTTCGTTGGGACCAAGTCTGGTGTGGGCCTCCAGGTTTCTCATCGTCTCCGTCCTGCGCCGAGGGCGCTCGCACCTCGCATGGTACGCGGGCGGCCGCTTCCCGGCAAGCGGCCCCTCCAGCCCACAGCGTCTCTGGCGTTGCGCCCCCACGGCCCCAATGTTAGACTGCCCAGGTTCAGACGAGCCGCGCTATCCGGTAGCTGCGCTAGCGAGGAGGTGGTGTCCGATGCTTCTCAAGGGGAAGCGGGCCGTCATTACAGGCTCCTCGCGGGGCATGGGCCGCGCCTATGCCAAAGCCCTGGCTGCCGAGGGCGCCCGGGTGGTCGTCAATGGCACCACGGCTGCGCTGGTGCACGAGGTTGTGGGCGAGATCAAGGCGGCCGGCGGCGAGGCGGTGCCGTGCGTGGAGTCGGTGGCGAGCTTCGAGGGCGCCGAGCGGGTCATTAAGAGCTGCGTCGAAGCCTTCGGCGGCATAGACATCCTCATCAACAACGCCGGGGTCATCGCCGAGCGGATGATGTTCAACATGACCGACCAGGAGTTCCGGGGCCCCCTGAACGTGGACTGCTACGGCACCTTCGCCTGCTCCCGCCACGCGGCCCGCGACATGATGCAACGGGGCTGGGGCCGCATCATCAACACCGGCGACGGCTCGCCCATGCACGGCGCCCTGGGCGGCACCAACGTCGCCGCCGCCAAGGGCGGCATCCACGCCATGACTTTCACCTGGGCCATCGAGCTGCCCCGCTGGGGCATCACCGTGAACTGCATCATCCCCGGCGGCTACACCCGTATGCATGACCCCCTCTATAAGAAGGCCATCGAGGTGGCGCAGAAGCGAGGGGACAAGGACGTGCCTACCCTTGAAGAGATGGTGGCCAAGGCCGTCAAGCCCGAGGAGACAACCCCCTTCCTGGTGTACCTCTGCTCCGACGAGGCGGGCTGGATAAACGGCCAGATCTTCACCATGAACAAGGGTAAAATCTCCCTCTGGAGCCACCCGGTCGAGAAGGTGCAGATGCTCAACCCCGAGGGCTTCACCCTGGAGC
>JACQGV010000141.1 GCA_016199375.1 Chloroflexota bacterium
CTCCTGGGCGATACGATCATTGCCCTGGACGGGCAGCCGGTGCGCGGCCTGGATGACCTGCGCGGTTCCCTGAGTGGCGACCGGGTCGGCGCCGAACTGCGGGTGCGGATCGTGCGCGGCGGCCAGGTCAGGGAGCTGCCGGTGGTCGTCGGCGAGCGAGCCTAGCAGGGCGATGAAAAGCTGGGGGAGTGCAGAGGGCAGAGCCCTGGAGCCTGCCCTGAGCGCGGTCGAAGGGCCGGGGGTTCCGGGGGGTGCCCCCGCCACTGGGAGCCTGGACGCCCCTCGGCGAGGCCCCTATAATCGCCCCAGCTAGAGGACGAGGTAAGCCCATGGACTTCCAGAGCATAATCTACACCAAAGACGCGGACGGCATCGCCACCATCACCCTGAACCGGCCTGAGCACAATTCGATGGGCGGGCCGATGCAGGGGGAGTGGCTCCAGGCGGTTGACGACGCCGAGGGCGACCCTAACGTTAGAGTGCTGATCATCACCGCCAACGGTAGACACTTTAGCTCCGGGGCTGACCCCAAGGAGCTGGACCGCCAGCGCGGCGGCACGCCGGGGCCGGGCCAGGGCGGCCCCAGGCGCGGCGTCAACCAGGTGCTGCGGATGGCCCGCTTCCCCAAGCCCTACCTGGGCGCCATCAACGGCTCCGCCGTCGGTGGTGGCATGGACTTCGCCAGCCTCTGCGACCTTCGCATCGCTTCGGAGCGGGCCCGCTTTGGGATGGGCTACGTGCGCATGGGGGTGATCCCGGGGATGGGCGGCTGCTACCTTCTCCCCCGCATCGTGGGCCTCCAGAATGCCCTCAAGCTCATCTGGACCAGCGAGATCATTGACGCCCAGGAGGCCCTGCGGATCGGGTACGTCAGCCAGGTGGTCCCCCACGAGGAGCTGCTGCCCGCGACCAGGGAGCTCGCCCTGCGTCTGGCCAAGGGGCCGCCCCTCGCGATCTCCTGGGCCAAGCGCCTAATCTACGACGGGCTGCGCCAGGGCCTGGAGGAGGCCCTGACTGCCAACGAGCAGGCCTTCGCCCTCGTGCAGGCCTCGGAGGACGCCAGGGAAGGGCCCCGGGCCTACGTGGAGAAGCGGGAGCCCAACTTCAAGGGCCGCTAGCCTGGCCCGGAGGCGGCGAGGTGCCCTCTTCGAGCCAGCGGCCTAGCTGGTCGCTCCAGTCCACCTCCGTGTGGGGGTAGCGCCCCGCCAGGAGTGGCGTGTGGGCTTCCCGCAGGAGCGGGATGGGGAGGCGCTCCCCCAGGGCGACCAGGCGGGCGACCCGCTGGGGGTCGTAGCGCAGCCCGTCGAGCTCGCCGGCGGCGAGCCCGCGCCCCTGGATCAGCGCCCGGAACCTCCCCATGCCCTCGGGCTTGACCAGCTCCCGCAGGCCGAAGAGGTTGGCCTGGACCTGGGTCGCCGGCAGGCCGCGCCGTGGCAGCAGCGCCGCGAAGGCCTCCCAGCCCAGATTGCGCAGGAGCTCGGCCTGGGACGGAAAACCGAGGTTCTCCAGCCCCGCCGCCTCCCCGGCGCCGACCAGCGCCGTGAAGTCCACATGGGCGGTTATATCCTGACGGCCGAGGCGGCGCAGGAAGTCCTCGTTGGTGCCGTGGCGGTAGTAGCAGAGGGCGGTGCCGTGGCGCCGGCGCCGGGAGTGGCGTGCGGGCGCCAGCTCCCCGTAGTCCACCGTGATGATGAGGCCGCGCTCCAGCAGTCCCGCCAGGCGCTCCAGGAGCGGCCCCGCTTTCAGGCAGACCTCCGTCTCCTGGCCCTCCTCCAGGGTGATGCCCTCGGCCTCCAGATAGCGCGCCAGCGCGGGCTCCGAGGGCTCGGCCCGGACCTCGGCCAGCCCCTCGCCCAGGAGCGTCACGTAGACCTCGCGCAGCTGGTCGCCTTCCCTGACCAACCGGTGGAAGGGCAGGGAGTCGAAGAGCTCATTGGAGATGATGGCGCCCGCGAACGCGGAGGCGGGCCAGGCCGCGCCGGGCGTGCCCGCATCCAGGGCACTGTACCGCAGGGCGCGGGCGCAGGCGGGCGCAAACGCCTCCAGGAAGGCATGCAGGTCGTCCCGCAGCAGGCCCTTCCCGGCCCCGACCTCCAGCACCGGGAAGGCGCCGGGCGCGCCCAGCAGCCGCCACAGCTGCTCCACCTGGAGCCCGAGCAGGGCGGCGAAGGCCGGGTGTGCGGCGGGGCTGGTGTAGAAGTCGCCCTGGGGCCCCACCCGGTCGGCGCCGGAGGTATAATAGCCCAGGCCCGGCTCGTAGAGGGCCATCTCCATGAAGGCGGCGAAGGTCAGGGGGCCTTCACGCTGTATGCGCTCGCGGATGCGGGCCTCAAGGTCGGTGGTCATCTCGCTTGCTTACCCGCCTGCCCGAAGCTAGGCGAACCATCCCTCCGTGCCTCCTCCTTTTCTGGGAAAGAGCAGTTTGAATCGGGGTCATTCGGCTTTGGGCGACAACCAGTGATGTTCGGCTAGTCTCCGTGCAGCAGGGTGTTTGCAAGAAGAGTCATCTACTGCGCACCTCATCACAGGTGAATGCCATCTCGCCCACTACCCACTCGCGGGTCATCTTGGGGTACTTCAATAGATTCTTGTGCACGTCGTGGGGGTGGTCGCGGCTAATGTGTCTTTCAGGCTTTGCTTGTCTCTTATCTTGGCCGAACACCAATTACACTTGAACATCTTCACCTCCCGAGGTAGACCCAGTGAACAGCAGTTCATGCGTGCCGAAGTTCGCACGTCGGACACGTCAAGAATCGCGGTGACCTTGAAATGAGTGCTAATCCGGCCCAGCCGTCTGCGATCAGCGTTCTCCATGACACCGCTACATAAAGTCCCCAGTCCCCAGGTTCGCCACCTTGGGGATGCGGAAGCCCACCTCCACGCAGTGGCGGGCGTCGGGGAAGAGCTTGCCGGGGTTGAACAGCTCCCCGGCGCCGAAGGCCCGCCGCAGCCGCTGCATCGCCTCCAGGTCGGCGGCGGTGAATATCCAGGACATGAAGTCCTGTTTCTCCACGCCGATGCCGTGCTCGCCCGTCAGTGTCCCGCCCGCCTCGACGCAGAGGCGCATGATCTCCGCGCCCGCCCTTAGCACCTGTTCGGTGGCGCCCGGGACCCGCTCGTCGAAGAGGACGTTCGGGTGCAGGTTCCCGTCACCGGCGTGGAAGACGTTGGCGATGGCGAAGCCGTGCCGGGCGCCGATCTCCCCCACCCGGCGCAGCACCTCCGGCAGCTTCGTCCGGGGCACCACCCCGTCCAGGATGTAGTAGTTGGGAGCCAGGCGGCCCAGGGCGCCGATGGCGCCCTTGCGGCCCGCCCACAGCCGCTCGCGTTGGGCCTCGTCCTCGGCGACCCATACCTCGCGCGCCTCGCGGCGACGGCACAGGCCCTGCACGGTGCGCGTCTGGGCCTCCACCTCCTCGGGCAGGCCCTCCAGCTCGATAAGGAGGACCGCTCCGGCGTCGGGCGGGTAGCCGGCCTGGACCGCCGGCTCCACCGCCTGGATTGTGAGCCGGTCCAGCATCTCCAGGGCCGCGGGCACCATGCCCGCGGCGATGATGTCCGACACGGTGCCGCTGGCCTGGTCCAGCTCGGGGAAGGCCGCCAGGATGGTGCGGACCGCAGGCGGCAGGCGGGACAGGCGCACGGCCGCCTTGGTGACGATCCCCAGGGTGCCCTCCGAGCCCACAAACGCCCCCGCCAGGTCGTATCCGGTCAGGCCGGGGACCCTGCCGCCCAGCCATGCCAGCTCGCCGCTGGCCAGGCAGACCTCCAGCCCCAGCACGTAGTTGGTGGTGACACCGTAGGCCAGGCAGTGGGGGCCGCCGGAGTTCTCGGCCACGTTGCCGCCGATGGTGCAGGCTTTCTGGCTGGACGGGTCAGGGATGTAGCGCAGGCCGTAGGGCGCGGCGGCCTGGGAGAGGTCGGCGTTCACCACGCCCGGCTCCACCACCGCTACCAGGTTCGCCGGGTCCAGCTCCAGGATGCGCCGCAGCCGGCTGGTGCCGATAACCAGGCCGCCCGCGATGGCGATGGCGCCGCCGCTGAGGCCGGTGCCAGCTCCCCTGGGGACGACGGGGACGCCCGCCGTCGCTGCCAGCTTCACCGCCGCCGCCACCTCCTCCGCGGTGCCGGGCAGCACCACGGCCTCCGGGGCGCCGCGATCAATGGTGGCGTCGTACTCGTAGACCAGGAGGTCCTCGGGGCGCCAGATGACGTTGGAGGCGCCCACGATCCTCTCCAGCTCCCTTAAGAGCCGCCGCTCCGGCAGGGACTTCGGAAGGGGCCGCGCCGCGCTCACACTCCTATGATACGGCATGGAGGATGGCCCGGCCCAGGTCACCCCCCTGCGCGGAGCCAGTCCAGCCTGCTGGGGATATACTTGAACCCGTCCCTAGACGACCCGCGCGGGGAGATAGAGGGTGGATGTGGTGACCACGCCGTCAAACGGCGACGCCCGGCTCCTGGCCATGCGGCTGCTGGCCCCGGCCCTCGCCGCAGTCTCCCCCCAGGCCCTCCTGCGCGCCGCCCTGCGCTGGGATGGATACACCCTGCACGCCGGCGGCCAGCAGTATGACCTTGACCGGATCGAGCGGGCCGTAGTCGTGGGGGCCGGCAAGGCCAGCGGAGGGCTGGCCGCAGCCCTCGAGGAGATGCTGGGCCCACGCATCGCCGCCGGCCTGGTGGTTGTCCCCTCCGGTGGCGAAGGTGCTCCTCGCCGCATTCGCCTCCAGGAGGCGGCGCATCCGGTGCC
>JACQGV010000142.1 GCA_016199375.1 Chloroflexota bacterium
GCCGGTGATGACCAGGATGCTGAAGTCCTGCCCCACCCGGACAGTGATGGGCACCACCTGGCCCTTCAGCAGAGGGTGGCGCGACTCCTCGAGCTTCAACCGGCGGGCGGTGGCGGGAGCGCCCTCACTATCCAGCAGGAGGGGCCGGGTCGCCTGCTGCTCCTGGGCCAGGAGTGCCCTGGCCAGCGTCAGGTCCAGGCGCGCCAGCAGCGCCACGTCGCCCTCAAGGGCGGGGGTGGCTTCCTTCACCAGGCGGCTGAGCCGCCGCAGCACCCGCTCCACCTCCCGCCGCTCCGCCAGCTGCAGCTCGCGGAGGGCGTTGCCAAGCTCCACTGTCGCCAGGGGCTCGATGAAGACCGTGGCGCCGCTGCCGGACACATCGTGGATAAGGCCCTTGAGGTGGCCCCGGTGCTCGGCCTTGACCGGGACTACGAGCCGGTCGTTGCGGGTGGTGATGAGGGGCTCCTGGAGGATCTGGCGTCCCAGCTCCGAGCCCACCAGCTCTTGCAGCTTGCTGTAGAGCCGGTCTTGGGTGATGCGCAGCTCGGACCGGATGGCCCGCAGGTCGTGGCTGGCCTCGTCGAGGACCTCCCCGCGCGGGCCAATGGCGCGCCGTATCTCCTGCTGTAAAGGGCGCAGCTCGTCCATCCCAGCGACGATCGCCTGGAGGGAGCGCAGAGGCTCCCGCACGCGCTCCAGGGTGGCAGCGGCGAAGTGGACGGTCTCCAGGGTCGAGAGGAGGTCCAGGAGGTCGCCGGGCGCCAGGACTCCATCTATCGAAGCGCGGTGGACCAGGGGGCGGACATCGCGGGCGCCTCCCAAGGAGAGCCCGGACTCGCGAGACTCCAGCAGCCGCAGGGCCTCGGCGGTCTCCTGCTGGCGGGCGGCGGCCTCTTCGAAGTCAGACGCCGGGCGCAGGGCCAGAGCCTCCTCCCGGCCCACGGCGAAGCTAGCGTGGGCGGCCAGGCGCTCCAGGACCTTGTCGAACTCCAGCACCCGCAGGGCGTGCTGCCGCAAGTCCTCCATGCCACCATTCCAGGGGAAAGCTATGCCCTCAGATTATAGCTGCGCCGGAGATGCGCCCGCGTCGTGGTGAGATGTGCAATTTATGCATCTTTTCTTGGACACCGCCTGTATAATCTGAGCTATGTTGAAGCCGTTCCGCGGGTCCCGGCTCGTGGATGGCCTGTTCGTGTTTGCGCCGCTCTCCCTGGCTCTCAGCTTCCTCGGCGCGGCGCCCCTGTGGGTCTTCGTTGCCGCCGCGCTGGCCATGGTGCCCGCCACCCGCCTGCTGGCGGCGACCACCGAGAGCATCGCCGCGCGGTCCGGCAACCTGGGCAGCAGCCTGGTCAATGCCACCTTTGGCAACGCTATCGAGCTGCTCATCGCCTTCTTCGCCATCCGCGCCGGGCTGCTGGACGTGGTGCGGGCCTCCATCATCGGCTCCATCGTGCTGAATATCCTGCTTCTTATCGGGCTGTCCATGGTGGCAGGGGGCCTGAAGTTCAAGGAGCAGCGCTTCAACACCACCGCCGCGGGCGTCTCCTCGACCATGCTGCTGCTGGCGGTGGCCGGCCTTGCCCTGCCCTCGCTCTACTCCCTGACGCAGCGGGCGCCGCCCCTGGCCATGAGCGAGGCGGTGTCCACGGTGCTGGCCTTCATCTACCTGCTGGGCCTGGCGTTCACCCTGGTTACGCACCGCCATCTGTTCGTGGCCCCCCGCGTCGCGCCCGACGAACGCCAGCCGCGCTATGGCTATCGCGCCGCTACCATTCTGCTGCTGGTCAGCGTCGGCATCATCGCCCTCGAGTCCCACCTGTTCGTAGGGGCGATAGAGCCGGCCTCACAGGAGTTGGGGTTGTCCCCGACGTTCATCGGCCTGGTTGTGATCGCCATCCTAACCAACCTACCGGAGCACATGGCGGCCCTAACCTTTGCCCGCCGGAACAACGTGGACCTCTCCCTGAGCATCGGCCTCAACTCCGCCATCCAGATCGCCCTGTTCGTGGTGCCCTTGATGGTGCTCATCAGCCTCGTCGTCGGCAACCCCCTGCACCTGGTGTTCAACCCCTTCGAGCTGGTGTCCCTGATACTGGCAGTGGTAATCGTCAACTACCTCTCCTCCGACGGGGTGTGCAACTGGCTGGAGGGGGCCCAGCTTATCGCCATGTACCTGCTGATCGTCATCGCCCTCTTCTTCGTGTAGGGCGCAGCCCCGTCAGGCCAGTGTCCCCCTGAGAAGACGAAAAATCTGCGGGGTCTTCCCCCCTTCCCTCAGCAAGAAGGGCTTTGCCTCAAAACAACAAGCTATCCCGAAATGCTGCCGTGCCAGGAGTGGGAGTGCCCTCACCCTGACCCTCTCCCGCTGGGAGAGGGGAATTTCGGGATGGCTTCAAGCATGCCTGTCACCCTGAGCGAAGCGAAGGGGAAGGAGAACAGGGGAAGGGGGAAGGAGAAACAGCGCTTAGGGGATACCCCCTTCGACAAGCTCAGGGCAGGCTCTAGAACCCCGGGCAAGGGGGCCTGGCCCCCTTGCCAA
>JACQGV010000005.1 GCA_016199375.1 Chloroflexota bacterium
GTCCCAAGACGTGAGGAGGGGTAGCCATGGGCAATATGCTAGCGGACAAGGTGGCGGTGGTAACCGGGGCCGGACGGGGGATCGGCAAGGGCGTTGCGCTGCTCTGTGCCGCGGAGGGAGCCAAGGTAGTCGTGGTGGACAACGGGTGCGATGTGGACGGCAGTAACACCGACCCGGACCCAGCCAATCAGACGGTGGCCGAGATCATCGCCCAAGGGGGCCACGCGGTGGCCCAGACCCAGGGCGTAGAGACCTTCGCGGGTGGCGAAGCGGCGATCCGAAAGGCCCTGGACACCTACGGCAGGCTGGACGTGTTAATAGCGGTACACGGGATCCTCCGCGACCGCATGCTTTTCAATATGTCCGAGGAGGAATGGGACACCGTGATCAAGGTCCACTTGAAGGGCGTCTTCAATGTGGTGAAGCCGGCCTCGGTCGTCATGCGGCAGCAGCGCGGCGGTAGGATCATTATGTTCACCTCTGGCTCCGGGCTCTGGGGCAACTCCGGCCAGGCCAACTACGGCGCCGCCCACGCCGGGAAGGCGGGGCTTATGCGCGTGGCGGCCCGAGACCTGGGGCGCTACGGGATAACCATCAACTGCATCTCCCCCGGCGCTATGACCCGCATGGGGGCCACGGTGCCCGGCGCGGCCCAGGCAGCGCGGGCCCGGCTGGGCATTGCGCCTCCAGGTGGAGCGTCCGCGAGGAGCCCGCAGGAGCCCCGCCCGCAGGAGCCGATCCCGGGCAAGAACCACCCCGGCGACATCGCGCCGATGGTGGTCTTCCTGGCCTCCGATCTTGCCAAGGACGTCAATGGACGCATCTTCCACTGTACGGGCGGCAACGTCAGTCTTCTGAGCGACCCCGTCATCCTGAAGACGATACACAAGGCTGGCCGGTGGACTCCAGAGGAGATCGCGGAGATTTTCCCCCAGACCCTCGGGCAAGGGCTCGTCAACCCAGCTCCCCCTCTGCCACCAAAGGATTAGCAGGTTCGCCTTGCCACTACACCTGCTGCCTCAGCGGGTCCAGGTGGTCCCTTAGCCAGTCGCCGAACAGGTTAGCGGCGAGCACGGTGACGAGTATGGCAAGGCCGGGGAACGTGGATAGCCACCATGCCGTCGAGAGGAACCTCCGCCCCTCCGCCACCATGCCTCCCCAGGTGGGGGTGGGCGGCGGCACACCCATGCCCAGGAAGCTCAGGGCCGCCTCGAAGAGGATCACAGTCCCCATCTGCAGGGTGGCCAGGACAATGATGGTGTTGACGACGTTAGGGAAGATATGGGTGGCGATGATGCGCCAGGGGGAGGCGCCCGCCACCCGGGCCAGAGCTATGTACTCCCGCTCCTTCAGGCTCAGCACCTCGCCCCGGATGATTCTGGCATAGCTCGCCCAGAGAACCAGGGCGATAACAAAGATGACGTTGCCCAGGCTCGCTCCCAGGACTGCGACGATCACCAGGGCCAGCAGCATGTAGGGCAGGGCCAGCATGCCGTCCACCAACCGCATCAGCAGGGTGTCGATCCGGCCCCCGAAGTAGCCCGCCACCATGCCGATGGTGCTGCCCGCGGTGCCGGCCACGAAGACGGCGATGACGGACACCAGCAGGGAGATGCGGGCGCCAAAGACTACCCTGGTCAGGATGTCCCGGCCCAACTGGTCGGCCCCCAGGGGATGGCTCATGGTCCCACCTTGCAGCCAGAACGGTGGCTGGCGCAGGGCGCCGGTATCGGGTGTGGAGGTGTCGTAGGGCGTCAAGAGAGGTGCGAAGATCGCGCAGAACACTACTATGCCCAGAATTGCGCTGGGCAGTATCGGCAGGCGCCGCACGCCCGCCCAGGCCATCGTCAGCCGGCGGCGACCTGGAGACTTGAGCTGGGTAGCGATGGTTTCCTGCACGCGGCCCCCTAACGGTAGCTTATCCTGGGGTCAACATACAGATAGACTATGTCCACAGCGAAGTTGATGAGCAGAAAGAACAGGGCCGACACAAAGACCGCCGCCTGAACCATGGGGAAGTCCCGGAAGAGGATGGCGTCCACCGTTAGCTTGCCTATCCCGGGCCAGGCGAAGACAGTTTCCGTGACTACGGTGCCGCTCAGCAGCGCCCCCACCGTCACCCCCAGGAAAGTCACCACCGGGATGGCGGCGTTGCGCAAGGCGTGCTTCAGGATCACGTTCAGCTCCGGTGCCCCCTTGATACGGACCACCTTTATAAACTCGCGGTCCAGCACATCCAGCATTGCCGAGCGGGTCAACCGGGCGATGCCCGCTACAGGGTAAATTCCCAGGGTTATGGCGGGCAGGATGATGTGGTGCCAATCGCCCTGTCCAGAGGTGGGCAGGAGACGCCAGCGCACGGAGAAAAAGAGGATCAGCATGATCCCGACCCAAAAGGTAGGGGCCGCCTGGCCCACCAGGGCAATGGCTTTGCCGAAGCGGTCGAACAGGCTATCGCGCTTGACGGCGGAGAGAATCCCTACAGGCAGGCCGAGGAGAACGCCCACTAGGATGGCTGAGAAGGTCAGCTGGGCAGTGTTTGGCACCCGCTGCAGGACCAGGCCGGCAGCGGGCTCGCCGAACTTGTAAGATTTGCCGAAGTCACCCCGCGCGACTCCCCCGAGATACATGAAATACTGCACCACCACCGGCTTATCCAGGCCCAGCTTCTGGCGTATCGCCGCGAAGTCCTCGGGCCGCGCATCTTGTGGCATCATGAGGGCCAGGGGATCGCCGGTCATGCGCGAGAGGACGAAAACAACGATGGTGATTACCAGCAGGGTAAGCACCATCTGGGCAAGGCGGCGCAGGATGTAGAGTTTCATGGTTCCTTCTGCTGTTGGCGCCCGCGGCCCACGGGCGCCAACAGCAGTGGGTGCCGGACTTCGATACCGGTCTAGGGCGCCACGAGCTTCATGTACTCGTAGTTGTGCAGGTACGGCCGAGCTTTGGTGCGGTACCAGTCGGCCAGTCGCTTGTTGACCCCGTAGTAGCTGCTGGGCGCCGGCAGCTCTATATAGAAGGCCTCCTCCAGTCCACGCTTGACGATATCGAACCACAGCGCTCGGGCCTTCTTGTCGTCCACCTCGGAGAGCATGGCAGCCAGGCGCTCGTCCACCCAGTCATCGGTATAGGTAGAGTAGTTCTTGCCGTGCTTGCGCGAAGCCAGGAAGAACTGAGCAACGCCCCGCGGGTCCTCGGCCACGGAACCGGCATACATATGCATGTCCCACTCGGCGGTGCCCTCGAAGAACTTGCCCACCTCAATGCCGTGCTCCACTGGGAAAAGCTTGGTGCGGATGCCCACCGCCGTCAACTGGGCGGCCACGAACTGGAGCACGTCCTCCATGGCGGGGATCGTGGGATGGCCGTGGAACTCAAGGGTAGTATCGAACCCGTTGGGGAAGCCCGCCTGGCGCAGTAGCTGTTTCGCCTTCTCGGGGTCATAGGGATAGATGTAGTCGCGCAGGCGGTCGTCCCAGCCCCAGGTGTAGGGCGAGGTGTGGATCAGGTGCGGCACTGTTTTGCCGCCCCAGAACTTGTCGGCGATGGCCTTCTTGTCAACGGCGTAGTTGCCGGCCTGCCGGACCTCTTTGATGCGCCAGGGCGTGTTGGGGTTCCAATAGAAGGCGTCGAAGCTGATGTTGGTCCTGCCACCGCCCGGCACCTCGAGGGCGTACAGCTTGGAGTCGCGCCTGATCTCCTCCAGCTCCGTCTGGGCGCCGACACCGGTGATCAAATCAACCTCGCCAGCCTTCAGGGCGGCCATGCGGGTGGCAGCCTCTGGGATGATGCGCAGGACCAGTGATTGGATGAAGGGGCCATCCTTCCAGTACCTATCGAAGGCCTCGAACTCCCAGCGGTTGCCGGGCTGCCGGTTGACCAGCTTGAAAGCGCCGGAGCCCACGGGGTTCTTGGTGAACTCGTCCTCTCCTACCCGCTCGTGATAGGCCTTGGGGATGACGAAGCCAACGATCTGGGAGAGAAACCGCGGCAGCAGCGGATAGGGACTTTTCATCTTGAAGATGAGGGTGCTGTCGTCAACGGCGGTGACGGACTCCAGTGACCGCCCCACGTTGCCAGCAGAGAAGTTGCCTGTGGCAGTGAAGAGCCGCTGGGAGTACTCACCATCCTTGGCGGTGATGGCGGTGCCGTCGTGGAAGAGGGGGCCCTTGCGCCATTTGAAGGTCCACGTCAGGCCATCGGCGGAGACGGTGAAGCCCTCGGCCAGTTCACTGATCACGTTACCGGCCTCGTCCGCCACCAGGATGGAGTCGTACATTGCCTGGTGGTGGGGCTCATCGGAGCCCGACTGGGCCTTGTAGGGTACCACGAACTCCCGGCCCAGGTCAGGCTGGGCGGTGACCACCCGGCCCGCGGGCTTCGCCTTCCCAGGAGTAGGCGTGGGGGGCCTGGTAGCGGCTGGGGTGGCCGTGGCCGCCGCAGCCGCAGGCCTGGTGGCGGTGGGTTGCGACGCCCTGGTCGCCGTGGGCGCAGCCCCTCCACCACAGCCAGCCGCCAGCAACACGAGCGCCCCTACCGGGCCAAGGACTTTGAAAAAGCCCTGCATGTGTCCAACCTCCTATCGGCCTCTGTACCCTGCTCGACGGAACCCACCCCGACCCCGAGAAGACGACCTGGCTCTTTGGGGCAAGGGCTCCTGAAAGAATGCGACCACATTAGCGAGCGACCTGCCGAAAGTCAAGGGGCGCCCTCGCCACCGCTCTCGGCGCCAGGCGGCCCATTGAAATGCTACAGCAGCACCTGCGTCCCTCTAGAACACCACCCCTTCGCCCTGCAAGCGCCGCAGCTCCGCCGCCGGGAGGCCCACCAGCTCGCCCAGGACATATTCGTTGTGCTCGCCAAGACGTGGCGCGGGGCGCTGGATGCCCCGCGGCCCATCCGAAAGTCGCCAGGCGGGACCGAAGGGACGGATGCGGCCGAAGGCAGGGTCGTCCA
>JACQGV010000145.1 GCA_016199375.1 Chloroflexota bacterium
CTCGGTGCCGCCGCTGGTGAAGACCACCTCTCGCGGGCGGCAGCCCAGCACCTGGGCCACCGTCTCGCGGGCGTCGTCCACGGCCTTGCGGGCCTCCTGGGCCAGGGTGTAGATGCTGGAGGGATTGCCGAAGCTGCGGCTGAAGTAGGGCAGCATCGCCTCCAGCACCGCCGGGTGTACCGGCGTAGTGGCGGCGTGGTCCATGTAGACTAGACCTGCCATGCGAATACCACCTGGCCCCTTGCTTTGATTCTGGGGGCCGCTGGGGGTGTTGTCAAGGCTAGGGCTGCGGCGCTACTGACGGCAGCGCCGACGTGAGGTCGCCAGCGGGGCGCGCTAGGGGTATTTAGCCTGGAGCCCGGCGGCCAGCTCCTCCATGGACTGGTGGGTGCCGGCAGGCAGGTCGCCCTCCGCGCCTTGGAAGCAGGTCTCGGTCTGGCCGTCGTCGGCGGGGCTCATGACCGCCTCCCCCATAGCGAAGAGGATGTTGTCTTCCTTGAAGATGTGCTGCCGGAGGAGGGCGCTGTAGGCCCCGCAGAGCGTCAGGATGTCCCCGGCGCTGCCCCCTGACGTTGCGTAGGCGCTCAGGGCCGCTGTGATCTGCCGCACCAGCTCCCGCCCCTGCTGGTGCTCCGCCAGCATGACGCCGATGGGGCCGCCCTCCTTTGGTATGCCGCGCCCCTCCAGGCAGGGGAAGAGGCAGCGCTCCTCCTTGCGATGGTGGCAGGCGTCAACGAAGACCCGGCTGAACTCCAGCGCCTGGCGCAGGGAGACGGTGTCCAGCGCCCCACCCCTCTGGGCCGCCTGGACTATGCGCTCCAGGGCCTTCAAGACCCGCTCGATGACCCGGTGGTCCCGGCGCAGCTCTTCCGTCGGCCTCATGGTTTCGGCTCTCCAACCCTGGCTAGTAGTTATTGCAACTCGCCTAGCGTGTGCCACGCTTGGCCCGAGCGGCCACGGCCGCCTCCGCAAGCCGGCGTCCCACGGCGGCCGCCACGGGACGCACCTTCAGCATCAGGGCGGCGAAGTTCTCGAAG
This sequence comes from Chloroflexota bacterium, assembly GCA_016199375.1. Taxonomy (GTDB): domain Bacteria; phylum Chloroflexota; class Dehalococcoidia; order SHYM01; family SHYM01; genus JACQGV01. The sequence continues at coordinate 1,038 of JACQGV010000145.1, forward strand.
GTGAGGGACTGGGCGCCATCGCTGAGGGCGTGGTCGGGGCTGGGGTGCACCTCGATCATGAGGCCGTCGGCCCCTGCAGCCACGGCGGCCAGGGCCATGGGTGTCACCAGATACCACTTGCCGGTGCCATGGCTGGGATCAGCGATGACGGGCAGGTGGCTCAGCTTCTGCACCAGGGGCACGGCGCTCAGGTCCAGGGTATTGCGGGTGTAGGTCTCGTAGGTGCGGATGCCCCGCTCGCAAAGGATCACCTGGCTGTTGCCCTGCTGGAGGATGTAGTCCGCCGCCAGCAGCCACTCCTCGATGGTGCCGGCCATGCCCCTCTTGAGCAGGACAGGCTTGGACACTTTGCCCACCTCGTCCAGGAGGACGAAGTTCTGCATGTTGCGGGCGCCGATCTGAAGGATGTCAGCATAGCGGGCCACCAGCTCCACGTCGCGCACGCTCAGCACCTCGGTAATCACGGGCAGTCCGGTCTCCGCCCGCGCCTCGGCCAGCAGCTTCAGCCCCTCCTCCCCCAGCCCGCGGAACTTATAGGGAGAGGTCCGGGGCTTGAAGGCGCCGCCGCGCAGGATGGTGGCGCCGGCGGCCTTGACCGCCCGCGCCGTGGACAGGATTTGCTCCCGGCTCTCCACAGAGCAGGGGCCGGCCATCACCACCAGCTCGCCCCCCCCGATGGTCACTCCCCCAACCCTGACCACGGTGTCGTCGGGATGGAACTCCCGGCTGGCCAGCTTGAAGGGACGCGAGACCACCAGGACCTGGTCCACCCCAGCCAGCACCTCCAGGTCGTCCTTTAGCTCGGGGTCGGGAGAGCCCAGGATTCCGATGACCGAGCGCTCTTCCCCCTTGGACAGGCTGGGCCGCAGCCCAGCCTCGCGGATGTGCTGCACTACGGCCTCGATCTCCGCCTGGCTGGATCCCCGCCTCATCACTACGATCATCGCTGCCTCCGAGAGACTTGGGCTTGGCTTCACGGCGCGGGCTTAAAAGCGCTCTCCCCAGTCAGGCCAGAGGAGCGCAGGTTCACCGCCCCTTTCAGGTAGATGTGCTGGACCTCGCTCGCCTTCTTGCTGGTATTGACCAGAACCATGATGCGGATGCACTTCTGCAGGCTTCCGGGCACGTTCATCTCGTGGCCGCACATGAGGGCCTGCTCCGTCCAGCCGAGCTGGCGGGCCGCCAGGGCGGGAAACTCGGCGTTCAAGTCCACGGTAGTGGTGAAGAAGGCGCAGGTCACGTCAGCGGCCTTGATGCCGTTGGCCTCGATCATCCGCACCAGCAGGTCCCTGGTGGCGGCCAGGACCTCTTCCCTGGTGTTGTGCTCCACCGTGATAGCGCCCCTGATGCCTCGGCACCAACGGGGCTCCCCCTCTGCCATCGTCCTACCCCCTGGCCAGCCCGGCGATGAAAGCGGCCGCCCGCCGCATGCGTTCGGCCGCGGGCGCCGCCTCGATGGCTTCGAGGAGGGCGCTGCCGACAATAGCCGCCTCCGCCTGTCCCCGCAGGGCCTCCACCTGGGCCCGGGTCGAGATGCCGAACCCGACAGCGAGCGGGAGGCTGGTCCGCCGGCGCACCCGGCCCAGGAACTCCGGCAGGCGCTCTGGCAGGCGGGCCCGGGCCCCGGTCACGCCCAGCAGACTAACACAATAGATGAAGCCCGTCGAACGGGCAGCGATTACCGCCAGTCGCTCGTCGCTGCTGGTGGGCGCCGCCAGAAAGACCACGTGCAGGCCCCGCGTTGCACAGGGCGCCGCCAGCTCGTCGGCCTCCTCCGGCGGCAGGTCCGGGACAATGACGCCGTCGGCGCCAGCGGCGGCGGCCTCAGCGCCGAAGCGCGCTGGCCCGTACTGGAGGATGGGGTTCACGTAGCTCATGAGCAGCAGGGGCAGCGTCACCCCCCGGGCCCGCAGCGCGGCCACGCTCTCCAGGCAGGCGGCCAGGGTCACGCCCTGGCCCAGGGCGCGCGCCGACGCCCGCTGAATGGTCGTGCCATCGGCCAGGGGGTCGCTGAAGGGCACCCCGAGCTCCACCAGCGCCGCCCCCGCCTCCTGCAGGGCCGGCACCAGCTCCAGGGTGCTCCCCCGCTCCGGATAGCCCACGGTTAGATAGGGCGCAACAGCCACCAGACCCTGGCCCCGGAACCAGGCCAGGGTGCGGTCAACTCGGTTTGCGAACCCGACCGTCATGACGATACTACACTGGTACCCAGCAACGCCACGCCATTATAACCGGCGTGGACAAGCATCGCCGGCCAGATGGCCCGCGTCTGAACGTAGAGGCCAGCCAGCAGCAATCCCAAGGCGAAGATCGGGACCAGCGCGCCGAGCTGCGCGTGGCTCAGGGCAAACAGCGCCGCGCTGAGCCCGGCCGCTGCCCACAGCCCCACCCGGCCCCGCAGACCACCCAGGATAAACCCCCGAAAGAAGCTCTCCTCCGCCACGGGCGCTATAGCCACCGCCAGCAGGACTCCCAGGGCCCGGTTGACAATCGTGTCTGTCAAGAGAGGAGGTGGCGGCGGCGGACGCAGGAGCTCAATCCCCAGGGCCCGCACCACCACCCCGTAGCCCGCTACCAACGCCACCGCCAGCCCCAGGGCCGGTGGCACCAGCCACCAGGCCCAATACTGGCCCCGCTGCAGTCCCAGGGCCAGACGCCCTCCAGGCCGCCGCAGTGCGAGCCACCAGACCAGCGCCAGCAGAAGGAGCTCAAGCCCCAGCGCCAGGCCCAGGGCCCAGGTCAGCCGTGCCCCCCGCGGCTCTCCTCCACCGGCGATGGCCCCGCCCAGGGCGCCGGCAACAACTGCGCCCGCCGCTAGTAACAGCAGGGCCAGCGCAACCTCACGAACGCCCCAGGGGGCCTTAGGCCCCACCCGCTCTCTGGACGAGATCACCCTGATATCTACAGCTCGGCGACTTCCTTCAAATGCCCCAGCATACAACGCTGGCAGCGGCCCGACAAACCCACGGCACGGCCCGCGGGCCCATTATAGGCCTCGGCAATCTCTGGCCTGCTCCACCTTGAAATGCTCCCGACTAATGGTAAAATACGACGGTTCTCGCGGGCGGCCTATATCTGGTGACGGCATGCGGCCCAAGGAGGCATAGCGGTGACGGCAGGCGCTACTGGCAAGGTGGTCCAGGTCATTGGCACGGTGGTGGACGTGGAGTTCCCGCCGGAGACGCTGCCCTCCCTCTTCAACGCCCTGGAGGTGGCCCGGCCCGGGGCCGAGAAGCTGGTGCTGGAGGTCCAACAGCATGTCGGCAACAACTGGGCCCGCTGCCTGGCCCTCGGTATCACCGACGGCCTGGAGCGCGGCGCCCCGGCCGCTGATACCGGGCAGCCCATCGCTGTCCCCGTGGGCAGGGGAGCGCTGGGACGGCTCTTCAACGTGCTGGGCGAGCCCCTGGACAACCTGGGCCCGGTGCAGGGCCAGGACCGCTGGCCCATTCACCGCCCTCCCCCGAGCTTCGCCGAGCAGGAGACCGGGATCCAGATGCTGGAGACCGGGCTGAAGGTCGTTGACCTCATCACACCTTTCACCCGCGGGGGGAAGATCGGCGCCTACGGGGGCGCCGGCGTCGGCAAGACAGTCATCATCCAGGAGCTGATCCGGAACATCGCCACCGAGCATGGCGGTTTCTCGGTCTTCGCCGGAGTGGGCGAGCGCTCCCGCGAGGGCAACGACCTCTGGCGCGAGATGAAGGCCTCGGGAGTTATTGACAAGACGGTGCTGGTCTTCGGCCAGATGAACGAATCACCGGGGGTCCGGTTGCGGATCGCCCTCACCGGGCTCACCATGGCCGAGTACTTCCGCGACGTGGAGGGCCAGGACGTCCTGCTGTTCATAGATAACATCTACCGCTACATCCTGGCGGGGATGGAGGTGTCGGCGCTGCTGGGCCGGATGTCGTCGGCGGTGGGCTACCAGCCCACCCTGGCCACGGAGATGGGGGCCTTGGAGGAGCGCATCACCTCCACTAAGAAGGGCTCCATCACCAGCTTCCAGGCCATCTACGTGCCCGCCGACGACTACAC
>JACQGV010000147.1 GCA_016199375.1 Chloroflexota bacterium
GACGAGGCCGCCTTCGTCGCCGAGGAGGTGAAGCGGCTGGCGTCCCGTGTAGGGGCGCATGGCCATGCGCCCCTACAGCTGCGGGACTTCGCCGTCATGTACCGCACCAACGCCCAGTCGCGGCCTCTGGAGGAGGCGTTCGTCCGACGCAACATCGCCTACCGCCTGGTCGGCGGCACTCGCTTCTACGAGCGCCGCGAGATCGCCGTCATGTACCGCACCAACGCCCAGTCGCGGGCGCTGGAGGAGTCGTGCAGCCGCTACGGCGTCCCTTACCATCTGGTGGGCGCCACCCGCTTCTATGACCGCAGGGAGGTCAAGGATGTCATCGCCTACCTCCGGCTCATCCATAACCCCTACGACAATCTGAGCCTGGGGCGGGTGCTGAATGTCCCGCCCCGGGGCATCGGCCAGCGCACCGCCGACGAGCTGACGGCCTTCGCTCAAGAGCGCCGCGTGCCCCTGTACACCGCGCTCCAGCTCCTCTGCGCCGAAGAGAGCCCCGACAGCGCGGCGGCGCCCTCGCGGCGCTCCGTGCATACGCTGTCTGGATTGCTCTCCCTGCTGCACTCCCTGATGCAGGAGGCGCCTTCCCTGGACCCGCCCGCCCTGCTGGACCAGGTTATCGAGCGCACCCGCTACCGCGACTACACCCTGGAGCAGCCCGACGGCGAGGAGCGGCTGGAGAACCTGCAGGAGCTGCGGGCCGTCGCCACGGAGTTCGCGGGCGGCGACCCCGCCAAGGGGCTGGTCTCTTTCCTGGAGCAGGTGGCCCTGGTCTCCGACGCCGACAACGCCGACCCCAGCCACGACGCCCTCACGCTCATAACCCTCCATCAGGCCAAGGGGCTGGAGTTCCCCATCGTCTTCATCACCGGGCTGGAGGAGGGGGTGCTCCCCCACCGGCGCTCCTTCGACGACCCGGCCCAGATGGAGGAGGAGCGGCGGCTTTGCTACGTGGGCATCACCCGGGCCAAGGAGAGGCTGTACTTGCTGCGGGCGCTGCGCCGCTCCGGGGGAGGCCAGAGCGGGCCCAACCCACCCTCGCGCTTCCTGTCCGACATACCCGAAGGGCTCGTCGCCGGCGCCCGCAAGCCCGCCGGCGCCGCGCAAGAGCGGCTGGCGGGCCAGCCCTGGACCTGGAGCGCGGCCCGGGCTGCTGAAGCTGCTCCTCCCGACTCGTCGGGACCGCCCGCCTTCGAAGCCGGGGCGCGGGTGCGCCACCCGACCTTCGGCGAGGGCGTGGTCGTGAGCTGCGAGCCCGCCGCGGGCGACCAGCTTGTGACAGTCGCCTTCAAGGGGCAGGCCGCCATCAAGAAGCTGCTGCTCAGCTTCGCCAGGCTGGAGCGGGTGGGCTGAGAGCCGGTGGGCAGGATGATGAAGAATAGGGGAGCCCAGAGTCCCGAAGGGCCCGGACTCTGGCGCGGGTCCGGGGGTGCCGTGCTGGCAAACCTGGGTGCTTTTGCAAGGGACTAAGAGCCTATCCGACAACGGTCCCCATGGGGGGGTCCAGAGGGGGCGAAGCCCCTTCGGGCGGGGGTCGGGGGGTATCCCCCAGTTACCCTTTCTGTCCCCCTCTCCCTGGGCAGGGAGAGGGGGACAGGGGGTGAGGGTTACCGGATAAGCTCTAAAAGGGGACTAAAGGGACAGGACACTGGCTTGACGCTGATAATAAGCTGTGTCTAGCTGAGCATCCGTTGGGAGCCAAGATTGAGGATGGCACGGGTCCTGGTCACGGGTGGGGCGGGCTTCATCGGCTCCCACGTGGTGGACGCCCTGGTCGCGGGCGGGGCCGAGGTGGTGGTCGTTGACAACCTCAGCACCGGCCGCAGGGAGAACGTCCCCGGTGCCACGGGCCTGGTCCAGCGTGGCATAGAGGAGCCCTCTCTGCTCGAAGTCTTCCGGCGCCAGCGGCCCGAGGCCGTGGTCCACCTGGCGGCCCAGTCCAGCGTGGCAGCCTCGATGCGAGACCCCGCCCTGGATGCCCGCACCAACATCCTGGGCGCGATCAACCTGCTGCGGTGCTGCCAGGAGACGGGCGTGAAAAGGGTGGTCTACACCTCCACCGGCGGCGCCCTCTACGGCGAGCCCACCTATCTCCCCTGCGACGAGAGGCACCCCATCGAGCCCCTTTCCTACTACGGCCTCAGCAAGCACACCGTGGAGCGGTATCTCAAGCTTTTCGCCCAGGACACGGGGCTGCGCTACACTATCCTGCGCTTCGCCAACGTCTATGGCCCTCGCCAGGACCCCTACGGAGAGGCGGGGGTGGTGGCCATCTTCGCCAGCCTCCTGCTGCAGGGCAAGGCGCCCACCATCTTCGGCGATGGGGAGCAGACCAGGGACTTCGTCTACGTGGAGGACGTGGTGCAGGCATGCCTCAGCGCCCTGGAGAGGGGCGCCAGCCAGGCATACAATATCGGCACGGGGACGCAGACTTCCGTGAATAGCCTCTTCCGGTCCCTGGCCAGCCTCACTGGCTATCGTGGCCAGCCCATCTACGGGCCGCCGCGCTCCGGCGACGTGCGCCACATCGCCCTGACGCCCCAGAAAGCTGCCACGGAGCTCGGCTGGCGCCCCCAGACGGCCCTCGCCGCGGGCCTGGAGCGGACCGTGGCCCACTTTCGCCAGGCCCGGGCCCCGACAGGTCGGGGCGGCCAGCGATGACCGCTGGGCGCTGGCGGGCCATCGTCCTCGCCGCCGGCAAAGGCACGCGGATGCGCTCCCGCCTGCCGAAGGTGCTGCATCCGCTGGCCGGGCGGCCCCTGCTGCGATACGTGCTGGATGCCCTGGCAGCCGCCGGCCTTGGCAACCCTGTAGTGGTGGTGAAACACGAGGCCCGGCAGATACGCCAGGCGCTCGGCCCCGGCCTCACCTACGCCACCCAGGCGCGTGAGGCTGCAGGGACGGGCGGCGCCACGGCGGCGGCCCGGAGCGCAGTCGTCGGCGCCGACGAGCTGCTGGTAGTCAATGGCGATGTCCCGCTCATTGCCGCGGAGAGCTTCCGGGCGCTCCAGGCCCAACACCAGGAGGCGGGGGCCGCCGTAACCATTCTCACCGCCCGCCTGCGCGGCCTCCACGGCCTGGGCCGGGTGCTGCGCGACCGCTACCACCGCGTCAAAGGTGTGGTGGAGGAGGCGGAGGCCAGCCCCGCTCAGCGGGCCCTGGAGGAGGTCAACGTGGGCGCCTATTGCTTTCGGGCCGCCTGGCTCTGGGAACATCTCCCCCAGTTGGCGCCCCACGCTAAGGGCGAGCTTTATCTGACCGACCTGGTGGCCATGGCGGCCGCCGAGGGCCAGCCCGTGGAGGGCGTCCTGGCGGCCGACCCCGCCGAGGGGCTGGGCATCAACGACCGCGCCCAGCTCGCCCAGGCCGAGGCGCTGGTCCGCGACCGCATCCGCCGCCGCCACCTGCTGGCCGGGGTGACCATCGCCGATCCCGCGACCACCTACATTGACGCCGACGTGACCATCGGCCAGGACACCCTGCTCCTCCCGCAGACGACCATCGCGGGGAACAGCCGGATCGGCTCCCGGTGCACCATCGGGCCCGGCGCCTTCGTCCAGGACTCCCTCATCGGCGATGGCTGCGCGGTGCGGGCCTCCTTCGTAGAAGGGGCCACCCTGGAGGACGCGGTGCAGGTGGGCCCCTTCAGCCACCTGCGCCCGGGCGCCTACCTGGAGCGAGGCGTCCACATCGGCAACTACGGCGAGGTGAAGGCCAGCCGCATCGGGCGCGACACCCAGATGCACCACTTCGGCTACGTGGGCGACGCCGAGGTGGGCGAGAACGTCAACATCGGGGCGGGCACCATCACCTGCAACTACGACGGCGTCCGCAAGAACAGGACCACGGTCGAGGACGCTGTCCTTCTGGGCAGCGACACCATGCTGGTGGCCCCCGTCAAGGTTGGCAAGGGCGCCGCCACCGGCGCCGGCGCCGTCGTCACCCATGACGTGGAGCCCGGCACCGTGGTGGCCGGCGTGCCTGCCCGGGTGCTGAAGGGGAAGCGGCCGCCCTCGCGCCCCCGCCGGGGGCAGCCTAAGGGCGCCCCTAAGACCAGTTGATGGAGCCCAGCCCGCTAGAAGCCTAGCTCGGACCGGGTGCGCAGGTAGTGCAGCACATTGTCCCGGCCCACCATGCCCACGACCTTGCCGTCCTGGACCACGGGCACCTGGCTCACATCGCTCTCGTCCATCCGCTCCAGGATAAGGACGGCCTCGTCGGCGGGGCCCGCCAGGACCAGCCTCTCCCTGGGCACCATGACCTCGCGCACCAGGGTGATGTCCCAGCGCTCCCGCGGCACCGTCCTGATGTCGCGGAGGGTCACCAGGCCCAGCAGCCGGTCCTCGGAGTCGGCCGCGACCACGCAGCGGCGGCTCATGGGCAGCACATGGTGGTCCACCAGCTCCCGCACCGTCATGTTCGGCGACACCAGGGCACAGTCCCGCGCCATGAGGTCCTGGGCCCGCACCCCGCGCAGGGCATCCCGCAGGCGGACCTGGCCGTAGCTGGAGGCCGCGGAGCTCTGCAGGAACCAGCCGATGAGGGCAAACCAGAGGCCGCTCACCAGGTTCTGCTGGAGCCCAGGTATGGCGCCGAATGCCCAGAGGACGCCGCCCAGGATGAAGAGGAATCCGAAACCCTGGCCCACCAATGCCGCCAGCCGGGTCGCTTTCCTGTAATCGCCGCCGATCCTCCAGACGACCGAGCGGAACACCCGCCCGCCATCCAGGGGGAAGCCGGGGATCATGTTGAAGACGGCCAGCTGGAGGTTGATAAGCGACAGCAGCCAGGCCATGGAGTTCACCTGGGGCGAGATCCCTGCCTGGCGGACCCCCCAGAAGATGCCCGCCAGGGCCAGGCTGGTCAGGGGCCCCACGATGGCGATTTGCAGCTCCTCACCGGGGCTGGGCGCATCCTTGCTAATCTGGGAGACCCCGCCGAAAACGAAGAGGGTGATGGACTTCACGGGGATGCCCCGGGCCAGGGCGACGACGCTGTGGGCCAGCTCGTGCAGCAGCACCGAGCCGAAGAAGAGCAGGCTAGTGACCACGCCCAGGAGCCAGTATACGCCTGTCCCCCAGCGGGGCGAGTCGGCGGGGAAGTACTGGGTCGCCAGGGAGAAGGTCACGAGGAGGAAGATGAAGAGCCAGCTGTAGTGGATTCCCACCGGGATACCGAAGATCTTCCCCAGCCGGAGCGTTTGCTGCATGGACTGGCCCCTCCGCAACGCTTTCATTATAGAGCCAGCGATATACAGGAGCCGGGCCCCCATCAACCGATGAGGTGGACGCGGGGCGGTCCGAAGCCGTTAAAGGAGGAGGCGTAGGCGGTGGTGTAGGCGCCGGCGTTCATGATGTAGAGCCGGTCGCCCGCCTCGACCTCAGGGAGCGTGATGCCCTGGAACATCATGTCGAAGCTATCGCAGCTCGGCCCGGCGACGGTGTAGGTCCGGGGCGGCCCCGACCGCTCCGTGCGCAGCTCGTACTTCAGTCCCCCCACCGTCTCCATGAGCCCGTTGAAGACACCCACATCGGTGTAGAGCCACTCCTCCGGGCCGCGCGCGGCCTTGCCGATGACGGTGGTGACCAGCGTCGCGGCCTCGCCCACCAGGGCGCGCCCGGGCTCCATGGTCAGACGCAGGCCGGGCGGCAGCGCCTCCGCCACCGCGCGGGCGACCACCTCCCCGATCTCGGCAAAGGAGGGAACCGGCTTGGTATGGCGGACCGGCATGCCCCCGCCGAGGCTCAGCATGGAGAGCCCGATGCCGTGACGGGCGAGGACTGTGAAAAGCTCCCCCGCCAGGTAGAGGGCGTTGGCCCAGTTGTCCTTGTTGAGACACTGGGAGCCCACATGGAAGGTCAACCCGTAGGGCTCCAGTCCCCGACCCTTGGCGTAGGTGAAGAGCTCCAGCGCCTCGGAAGCATTGACCCCATATTTTTTCGAGAGGGGCCACTCGCTGCCGGTGTTGTCCACCACGAGCCGCAGGTAGACCCGGCTGCCCGCGGCGTGCTGGGCCAGCTTGTCCACCTCGCCGCGGGAATCGAAGGCGAAGGTGCGCAGGCCAGCGTCCCGGGAGCGCCGCAGGAAATCCACCGGCTTGATGGGGTTGCTGGAGATGAGCCGCTGGGCCGGCACCCCCAGGGCCAGGACCGCCTCCAACTCTTTGACCGAGGAGACCTCGAAGCCGCACCCCTCCTGGGCCAGGGCGCGCAACACGGCGGGATGGGGGTTTGCTTTCACGGCGTAGAGGAGCTCGATGCCAGGGAGGGCCTGGAGCAGCGCCCGGGCCGCCTGTCGGACCAGGCGACGATCCAGGATGAGCACCGGCGTCTCCAGGGCCGCCGCCCGCTTCACCAGCTCGGGGGAGTAGTCCATCGCCTCGGTCCTCCGCGTACTGCGTCCACCCGGCGCGGGCGCTAGGCCACGAACACCGGCGCGGCATCGGTGATGACAGGCCCTCCCGCCGCCAGGAGCTGGCGCAGGTGTTTAGGCAGGAGAAACAGCCGCCGGTGGGTCTCGCCGTCGTAGCAGCGCAGGCCGGCTACCCCCCGCCGCTCCAGCACCCCATCCACCTCGTCGGGGGCCACCGCCAAGGGGTCGCGCGCCAGGGAGCCCACCACGAACCCCCAGCTCTCGCCGAAGGACGGCACATGGGCATTGTAGGGAGCAGCGTGGGGGAAGACGCTGGCCACCGTCCGCGCCACGGCCAGATGGGGCTCCAGGA
>JACQGV010000158.1 GCA_016199375.1 Chloroflexota bacterium
AGGCGTGGCGATGCTGTAGCGCAGCCCGTTGGGCAGGGCTTCGAAGGTGACCTGGGCCGAGGCCTGGCCCTGGGCCTGGAGCTCAGCCTGGACCTCCTCCAGGGTGACGGCGCTGAAGAACTGGGCCACCAGCTGGGAGCGGGCCTCGCCTCTGGTGAGGGGCCCAAAGCGCTCGACCAGAGCGCGCTGGAGCTTGGCCGCCTCTGCCGACTCTGCGGGGTTGTCGCCGTAGGCCGGCCGCGGCGGCCCCAGGCGGGCCAGCTCGATGGCGAAGGCAGACCCTGTGGCGGGAGGCGCCTCCGCTGAGGGCTCCGTGAGCGTCACGGACGCCTCAGGATGGCCCTGGGCCGCCAGCTCGTCCCGAAGCTGGGCTGCGGTGACGGCGCCCTCGAAGCCGACGGTCAAGACGTCCCTGGCGGCGAACTCGCGCAGCTCCCCGAAGCGCTGGACCAGGGCCTGCCGCAGCTTGGCCTCCTCGCCCGGCTCCTTCTCTTTCAGCTCCTGTTTGGTGACGGGCGCCACCAGGGACTTGAGGGCAATGCGCCAGAGCTCCCCGCCCTCCGCAGCCTGCCGCTCCAGGGCTGCCTCGGGGTGGCCGAGCCGGGTCAGCTCCGCCCGCAGCTCCGCCTCTGGCACCGGCTTGCCGAACTGGACCTGGAGCAGGGCGCCAGGGGTGAACTCGGAGAGCTTGCCGAACTGCCGGCTGAGGCGCTGCCTGACCTTCTCGGGCTCCTGGTTGAGGGTCTCCGTGCCCACCAGGATGGCGACCTCGCTCACGGGCGTCTGGCGCTGCGGCACAGCTTCGGGATGGCCCTGGGCGCTCAGCTCCGCCACCAGGCTTGCCTCGGCGACGGGGCGCTCGAACTGGATCACCATGGTGGTGCCGGCGGAGAACTCGATCCCAGGCTTCAGGGCGGGCGGTATGAGCAGCGAGATCACCCCAGGGATGATGATCGCCAGGGAGAAGACGAAGTACCAGTAGCGCTTGCCGACCAGGTCAATCAACGGCGTATGCTCTCCCTACAGCGGGGTGAACAGGTCCGGCCGCCGGCCCGCCGGCGTCCGCAGGGTCATCCGCATGAACACCCGCGTGACGGTAAGGGCGCTGAACATGCTGATCAGGACCCCCAGGGCCAGGGTGACCGCAAAGCCCCGCACCAGGCTGGTGCCAAAGGCCGGCTGGCTGCCGAACCAGAACAGGATGGCGCAGGTTATCAGGGTGGAGACGTTGCTGTCCCGGATGGAGGACCAGGCGCGGGCGAAGCCCGCCTCCATGGCGGCGCCCAGGCTGCGGCCCGACCGCAGCTCCTCCTTCATCCGCTCGAAGACCAGTATGTTGGCGTCCACCGCCATGCCGATGGAGAGGATGAAGGCGGCGATGCCCGCCAGGGTCAAGGTCACCGGGATCAGCTTGAACACCGCCATGGCGATGGCCGTATACACCAGCAGGGCGCCGCCGGCAACCAGCCCCGGCACCCGGTAGTAGATGAGCATGAAGACCAGCACCACCGCCAGCCCGACGCCGCCCGCGATCAGGCTCTTGCGGATGTAGAGGTCGCCCAGCACGGCCCCCACCTCGGACTCCTGGATCACCTCCACCGGCACCGGCAGGGCCCCGGCGTTGAGCTGGATGGAGAGGTTGCGGGCCCCGGTGGCATCAATGCCGGTGATGACCCCGCGGTCACTGATCTCAGCCTGCACGGTGGGCGCCGAGATAAGCTGGTCATCCAGGAAGATTCCCAGCGGCCGCCCCAGATTGCGGGCGGTGATCTGCTGGAAGAGCCTACCCCCCTCGGGGTTGAACTCAAAGTTCACCACCGGCAGGTTGGTGGTGGAGTCAAGGCTGACGAAGGAGTTGGGCTTCAGGTACTCCCCCGTGAGGCGTTTGGGCAAGCCATCGTTGCCGATGCCAGTAGCGGGCACGAAATCGCCGGGGCCGCCGCCCCCCACCTCCCGAAAGTCCAGCCGGGCGGTGGCGCCGATGAGCTGCCGCGCCTCGGCTGCTCCTACCCCTGGGAGCTGGACCAGGACGCGGTCCTCACCCTGGGTCTGGACCACGGGCTCGGTGACCCCCAGGGCGTTGATGCGCCGCTCGATCACCTCCTTGGCCCCGCGCAGGGCCTCGGCGGGATTGGAGGACTCGCTGATGTCAGCCTGGAGCACCAGGTGCGTGCCGCCGCGCAGGTCCAGGCCCAGCCGCATCCCCTCCCGGTGAAAAGTGCCGATGCGGATGTTGTCCTGGGCCAGCGACCAGACGGCGAGGGCTGCCAGCACGAGAATAAACAGCAGGGTGAGGTTGACACGGCGGAGTAGGCCCACCGAGCGCCGCCTCCCCTACTGGGCCTGGGGCAGGCTGGGGCCCACCCGCTGGGCGATAGAGGCCCGCGTGACCCGGACCCGGGTCCCGTGGCCCACATCCAGGGTGATCACGTCCTGGCCCAGCTCGGCCACGGAGCCCACCAGCCCGCCTACGGTGATCACCTGCTCTCCCACGTTGAGGGACTGCTGCATCTTGCGCACGCGCCGGCCCTGGAGCTGATTGGGCAGTATCAGAAGCAGGTAGAACAGCACCAGCAGAATGACGATCGGGATAAACGCGGACAAGCCTTCCAAGGCTCCACTCCTTAGGGAGCGCCCCGCGGGCGCCAGCCAGCCGGTATTATAGTGCCTCTACCCGCTTCCGGCTACTGGGGGACCGCCGCGGCCGCCCCCGCGACGCAGCGCTCGCGCCGCGACCTCGAGGGCCTCGGCGCGGGTGGCCACTGCGCCGCCGCCCTGGGCCTCTTGCACCGCGGCCAGCAGCCTGCCGATCAGCGGGCCCGGTTTCAGGTCGAAGGCGGCCATCAGGTCGTTTCCGTCCACCAGGCGCGGCGGGGCCACCCGCTCGGGGCGGTGGAGGTATTGGCCCAGGACATGGGCCATGCGCCACAGATATGCCCGCCAGGGCTCCAGCTCCAGGTTGGGGCCCCGGGTCGCCAGCCAGTCGGCGCAGCTCAGGTAGAGCGCCGGGACCGCCGCCTCGCCCAGGTCGCGGAAGTAGCGATAGACGGCCCGGTCGGAGGGGATGACCTGGTGGGACATCTGGGTGGGCCGCAGGTGATGGCGGACCAGAGCGCAGGCCAGCTGGATGGCCGCACGGCTGAAGCGCAGCCGCTCCAGGCAGGCCTCAGCCCGGTCAGCGCCCAGGTCGGGGTGGCCCAGGAAGCGGATGCGGCCCCGCTGGTCGGGCGCCCTGGTCTCGGGCTTCGCCACGTCGTGCAGGAGGGCCGCCAGCTTCAGCAGCGTCGCACGGGGAACGCCACCCCACGAGCCCTCAAAGTAGCCGGATAGCTCCGGCGGGCGCGGTAGGGGCTCCAGCGCCTGCAGGCTGATCCAGGCGGGAGGCGCCTCCCCCAGCACGACGCCGGCGGCCTCCACCGTGTGCAGCAGATGCTCGAAGACATCCCAGTAGTGCTCCGGGGGCTGGCCCACGCCCCTGGCGGGCTCCAGCTCGGGCAGGAGACGCCCCAGGAGCCCCAGGGCATCCAGCTCCCGCAACGCCCCGTAGGCGCGCGGGGTTGCCAGGAGCAGGCACAGCTCGTCGCGCAGGCGCTCGGCAGCCACGGATGTGAGCAGGGCGGCGTCCCGCGCCAGCAGCCGGCGCGTGCCCGGCTCCACCGTGAAGTCCAGTTGGGCAGCCAGGCGGAGGGCGCGCAGGAGCCGGGCCGGGTCAGCGCGGAAGGCCGCGTCGGAGGCGGCCCGGACCAGGCGGGCCTGCAGGTCGCGCCGCCCGCCCAGAGGGTCCACCAAGTGCGCCCCCCAGCCGGGGCCCAGGGCCGCCGCCAGGGGCAGAGCGAGGGCATTGATAGTGCAGTCTCGCCGCGCCAGGTCCTCCCGCAGGGGGCCCTGGAGGGCGCTGAAGTCCAGCCAGAGGCCGCCGCCGGCGGTGAGCACGACCCGCGCGACCTGGTGGGCCTCGTCCAGGGGGACGAAGGCGCCGTCCAGGCGGTCCGCGACGCCCCTGGCGACCGCCAGCGCGTCGCCCGCCACGGCCAGGTCAATGTCCTTGGTGGCACGGCCCAGGAGCAGGTCCCGCACGGCGCCGCCCACCAGCCAGGCCTCCCGGCCGCCCAGGGCGGCGGCCACTGCGCGCAGGCGCTCGGCAAGGTCGGCCGGGAGCGGAGGCGGGCTCGTCACGGGAGCACTCCCATCATTCAGGGATATACTTGATGCCAGGTGCACCTCGGGCCTACTACGGCGGTATTGCGTCTTTTCGTTTCTCACGCTGCCAGTGATAGACTAGGCGCATGGCAAAAGCAATCTATTTTATCCCTTCGCTCGCTGCATGGCTCATCGCTGGGGGGCTTGAAGTGAGCGGCATCGAAATTCCTTGGCTTGGGTATGGTCTGATTGCGTTAGGGTTGGCGTTACTTGTTATTCCTGCGTGGCCCTTCATAAAGCGAATTCAAGTACATCTTTCAAAACCGAAAGAGGTGGTCCCTAATACAACCGAATCTGCTCTAGAAGTCAACGTTTCAAGCTGCGTCACCGGCCCAGACATGATGAAACCCAGTTTTCTATGGGAGACTGTGGAATGTACGTTGAGGGCAGGCCATCCCCCGATGCAAGTCGCTAAGCTGCAACTACTCATTGGTGGTGAGCGAGTTGACGCCGTGGAGCTTGATGGTGAGAAGGCAAGGCCATTCAGCATGACGCATTCTACCGAGTCACAC
The DNA here is from genome assembly GCA_016199375.1 of Chloroflexota bacterium. Lineage (GTDB taxonomy): Bacteria > Chloroflexota > Dehalococcoidia > SHYM01 > SHYM01 > JACQGV01. Next base: position 4,713 of record JACQGV010000158.1, read on the forward strand.
ACTATCAGGTACAATCCACCTGCCACAACAATCCTGAAGGGAAACCGTCGCAATCCTGACGGAACGACGAAGCCTGAATGGACGCGCGACTATACTGCCCGCCTGTCCGTTCTAGCCGGTGGTCAGGAACACCTGTCAAACGAGTTTGTCCTTGATGCTAAGCCGTGAGTTCTTTATATTCCACGGGTTCGGCCTTCAACAGCTTCCGAAGCTTCCGAAGCGTGTCCCTGAAAACGCGCTGGCGTCAAGTATATAATCCCCCATCATTCAACCTGGAGACTCGGTGAAAACGCAGCCGAGGCCAAGGGCTGCGGGCGCAGGAGAATGTCACTATGAGGCCCGGAACGGCCCCGGGGAGAGAGCGGGACCGCGCCCTGGGCATCTGCGGGGCCGCTAGAGCCCGGCGCCGACCGCGGGCGACTGGACGCGGACACGCCCGTGCGCCCGCGCATGCTGTCCCGACGAGTCGGGATCGATCTTGTATAGCTTGGCCGGGTCATGGATGTGGTCTATGAAGAGGACGCCGTTCAGGTGGTCTAGCTCGTGCTCCAGGGCCTGGGCCAGCAGCGCCTGCTCCGGCTGCTCCGCCTGCGCTCGGACACGCACGTCCTTGCCGGAGAGGTCCACGGCCTTCACCGCCACGTCCAGGGAGCGCTCCAGGAGGCCGCGGTAGCCGGGTATGCTGAGGCAGCCCTCCTCCACCTCCCGCTGGCCGGAGCGCCTGACAACCTGGGGGTTCACCAGGGTCAAAGGCTCCTGCTCCGGCACCTGTATAACAATCAGGCGCAGGGACACCCCCACCTGAGGCGCCGCCAGGCCCACGCCGCCCGCTGCGTGCATCGTCTCCAGCATGTCGGCGGCCAGGCGCTTCACCGACCTATCAATAGCCGCGACGCGGCTTGCCTTGCGCCGCAACACGGGGTCGGGCACCAGGCGGACCTTCAGAGTTGACATTGCCCCGCTCACCAACCGGGCCGCACCTGGCGGCCAGGGGAATTATAGCAGAGGAGCGCACGCGGCCGGCCCTCTGCTAGAGCCTGTTTCAAAACCCCAGGCCCCCAGGCCCCCCAAGATTCAGCACCTCTGGGCGAGCCGGAGAAGCAGCATTAGCAGGGTGATAAAAATGGGGGAGTCCAGAGGGGG
>JACQGV010000149.1 GCA_016199375.1 Chloroflexota bacterium
CTGCCGAAGTAGATAGCGTCCACCATGGCCTTCCTGTCAAGAGCCAGGGAGATCGCCTCCCTCACCCGCACGTCCTTGAGAGGGCTCGCCTCGGGGTGCAGCACGTCGAGGACGGAGAGGTGGTAGCGGCCTCCGATGTCCTCGATAAGCTGGATTCCGGGGATCTTCTCCAAGGCCGCTATCTGGCTGCCAGGGATACCCATGACGATGTCGGCCTCCCCCGTCCTCAGCATGGCCACCCTGGTGAAATCTTCAGGGACAAGCCGGAGAGTCACCTTCTTGACGGTTGGTGGCGTCATGTAGTGCTCTTCGAAGGCCTCCAGCTCGGTGAACTCGCCCTTCACCTGGCTGACGAATTTGAAGGGACCGGTGCCGACGGGTTTGGTCCTCAGGATCTCATCGCCGCTGCGCTCAAGGTAGCGCTTGGAGACGTGAGTGACCCAGAGCTCGTGGTTGAGCATCTGCATGAAGGGCCGCTTCAATCTCCAGACCACGGTGTACTGGTCGGGCGCGTCCACCCGGTCCAGGAGCTGGCCCAGTGCCGAGCCCTGAGGATGGATGCGTGCGGGCTGGGTGATACGCTCCACGGTGAACTTGGCGTCCTGGGCGTCGAAGGGGTCGCCGCTGTGGAACTTGACGCCCTTCCGCAGGTGCCAGGTCCAGGCCAGGCCATCGGCGCTCACCTCCCAGGACTCGGCCAACTGCGGGACAATCTTCCTCTCCATCCCGGCCCCGCCGAGGCTCTCGTAGATCTCGCGGGTGACAGGCCGCTCGTTGCCGCCCCTCTCGTCGTGGGCGTCGAGGACCTCCGAGCCGCGCGTGCCGATGACGAAGACGATGCTCCCCTTCGCACCCGCCCTCGGCGCAGCGGTGGGCGTCAGGGCTGCCGGGGGCCGTGGCGTCGCTGTCGCCGCCGGTGCGGCGCCGGGCGTGGCGGGAGCCGTAGCGGCCGGTCGAGGTGTGGCAGCGGCGGTCGAAGCGGCGGCAGGCGCCTTGGTGGGGGTCGCTGTAGGCGCAGCGGCACCGCCGCAGGCGCTCGCGGCCAGTGCCAGCAGCGCCGTCAGCCCAAGAAAACGCTGGAACGGATTGGCGGTCATAGAATCCCTCCTCTCATCACCCTCAGGCGAACACACCCTGCGCGTAGTGGGCACCCATGGTCTCGTCCTGCAAGCCCAGGAGCTCTCGGTACACGTATTCGTTATGCTCGCCCAGGAGGGGCGCCCGCTCTACGCGGGAAAGCGCCGAGGAGAATCTAAAGGGCGGCCCGTCGTAGGCCCTCTGCCCTGCCTCCGGGTGCTCCGGATAGCGATAGTGGCCCCTGGCTCGCATTTGTAGGTCGCCCCGGAGCAGGTCGCCGGCGTGCTGGACGGCGCCCGCGGCCACCCCCAGGCGCTGGAGCTGCTCCATCACGTCCTGGCGCGTCTGCTGGCTGGTCCACCCCTCCACGATCCGGTCGAGGGCGTCTTCATTGGCCTGGCGGCACTCCAGACAATCGAACCTCGGGTCCCGGGCCAGCTCAGGCCGGCCCATAGCCTGGCAGAGCTGCTGCCATTCTTCGTCCGCGAAGACGGTGATGGCGCACCAGTTGTCGTCCTCGCCTCGGCAACGATAGACCCCGTGGGGGGCGGCCTGGGGGTGGCGGTTGCCGATGCGGCCCTGGACCCGTCCGTTGGCAAAGTAGTCCAGCATCATGGGGCCGGTGGCGTTGATCACCGATTCATACTGGGCCAGGTCTATGTACTGGCCCCGGCCCGTGCGCCGCCGGTGATAAAGGGCCGCCAGGATGGCAAAGGAGGAGTGGTGAGGGTTGACGATGTAGTCCGTATGGGCGACGCCGCTGCCAATAGGAGCCCGGTCGGGATAGCCGCTGATCTGGTCCAGCCCCGCCAGAGCCTGGACATTGGGCCCATGGCCGGAGACGCGCTTCCAGGGGCCACTAGTGCCCATCAGGGCATGGCTGATCATGACGATGTCAGGCTTGATCTTCACCAGGTCACGATAGCCCAGGCCCAGCTTGTCCATGACCCCGGCGGCGAAGTTTTCCACCACCACGTCGCTGATCTTGATCAGACCCTTGGCAATCTCCTTGGCATCGGGAAAGGTCAGATTCAGGGTGGCGGCCAGCTTGGAGGAGTTGAAATTGTTGAAGTAGCCGCTGGTGTTCAGGCTGTTCTCGGTGCCCGGCGGGAACGGCGGCGACTGCCTCATGCCACAGAGGCGCGTAAAGGACTCGATCCGGATGACCTCAGCGCCGTGCCAGGCCAGCATCCGGGCCGCAATCGGCGCCGTGGCCCGCCAGCCGAAGTCAACGACCCTGATACCTTCCAGCGGCGCTTTCATCACGACCTCCGCGTCCGCTCCTATATGGCTCCTGCTGCCTGCAGTCGCTGGAGTTCGTCTTCAGAGAGGCCCAGCTCTGTTCCATAGACCTGGCAGTTGTCTTCGCCCAGCAGGGGGGCACACTTGCGGACTTGCCAGGGAGTCTCCGACAGCCGGAAGGGAGGGCCGGGGTATCTCAAGGAAGTGCCGAGCTCCGGGTGGTCCACCTGAATAAAAAAGCCCCTCGCCGCCAGGTGCGGGTCAGCGGCGATGTCAGCAGCCGTGTTCACGGGCGCCATGAAAAACTCGACCGGGAACCGGAAATGCGCTCCCTCGAACAGCTCTTGCCGGGTATGCCGGCTGGTGAACGCCTCGAAAACCTGCTGAACGTGGGCAATGTCTTTCCGTACCGTCTCGACCTCCCGATATCTGGGCTCTGTCAGGTCGCCGGCCATGCCCTCGGAGTCTATCCAGCTCAACAGGGTCGTCCACTCCTCCAGCCTCTGCACTCCGACCAGCATATTGATGTAGCCATCGGCGGCGGTATAGACGCGGCGCATCCCCGGGCCCAGGTCAGGGTTGAGGGGGGTGTAGTAATGTCCGCCCCGCCTGATGAGCAAGCCTCGCGTATCGTAGAACTGCATGGACGTTTCCAGGTCCAGGGCTACCGCTTCCTCCATGGAAACGTCCACATGCTGCCCCTCGCCGGCGAGGTCGCGGTAGTGGAGCGCCAGCATGGCCGCGTTGGCAGCCAGAAGGGAGGCGGTGAAATAGCCTTGAGAGGCCCCCATAGCCATCGGAGCCCGGTCAGGCCAGCCGGCCAGCCAGAGGACGCCACCCATCGCTAGCCCCACAAGGTCCGAGGCTTTGTAGTGGGCGTAAGGACCATTCTGACCAAAGGGTGTGATGGAGACGAGGGTGAGACCTGGGTTAGCTTGCTGCAACCGCTCGAACCCCAGGCCCAGAGCAGGCAAATAGCCGGGCTCAAAACCCTCCAAGACCAGATCAGCCCGCGCGGCCAGACTCAGGAACAGATCGCGGCCCTGGGGCTTTTCCAAGTCCAGGGTGATGCCGCGCTTGTTCAGGTGGTAGTGGAAGAAAGCGAGGCTCCGCTCGGGGTGGGGCCGGTCATGGTAAAAGGGAGGCCAGCGCCGCATGGGGTCGCCTTCCGGCGGCTCCACCTTGATCACGTCAGCGCCCAGACCAGCCAGCAGCCTGCCGCAGTACGCGCCGATGGGCCCCGCCAGGTCAAGGACACGCACGCCCCCTAGGGCTTGGGGCTGTTCGTGCTCCAAGGCCACCTCCCGTCTGCCCCGCTACTATCGTCGGAGCGTACGCCCAGGGCGCTTGCTAGCTCATGATGAATCTAGCCTACTGTCATAGTGAACTTGCATCATCTCGCCTCCGTGCTCGAATGATGAAAGATGCCTGCCAGAGTAGGCAACTCGCATCATGAGTGGCGGCACGCACCCGAGCGAACGCCGCTGCTGGAGGCCGTGGACGCGGTGGGTGGCGCCGGTGAACACGCACCAGGGACGCCGGGCGGTCTCGCTGGAATGCCGCTGAACCCCCAGCTCGCTCTATGCGGACAACTGCTTCTCCAGAAAGTTCGCCAGGGAGACGGTGTCCTCGAAGGCGAACTGGGGCACCTTCACATCGAATGGGCGGTCGCAGACCAGAGCCATCAGCTCCGGGCCCTGGCACAGAAGAGCGCCGCCCACGCGGCTCCACCACACCTCAATCTTAGAGAAGGGCTTGTCTTTGTACCCCTCGACCAGGACCAGGTCCACACCCGCGAGGTAGCGAGCAGCCAGCGCTTCGAGGTCCGGCTCGCCTGCCATCGACTCCAGCACTGCCGCCTGGCCTGGCGAGGTCAGAATCACGAGGGGGGCTCCCGCCTGCACCAGCCTCCAGCTATCAGTTCCAGGGCGGTCTAGCTGGAACCCATGGGCGGCATGTTTGACGGCCGCGACCCGGCGGCCGCGCCCTTTGAACTCCTTGATCAGCCTCTCCATCACCAGGGTCTTGCCGACCCCCGAGCGGCCGACGACCGACACCACCGGCGCCGGAAAGCCAGGTGGACCTCTCAGCGGCACAACAGCTCCCTTCAGTGACCTGGACAGGCATGCCATAGTGCTGGCGGCGACTCACCTTGCCCGCAACAGCACTCCCCTGTCAACGGATCCCGCACGGCCCGCCGTGCGGCCCCGCGCTCACGCCTGCCTCTGCTACCCCTCCGAAGTATCCAACGCCTACATTTGTCGAAGCTTGGGGTCCAGGCGGTCCCGGAGCCAGTCCCCGAGAAAGTTTATGCCCAGGATGGTGGAGGCCAGGGCGATGCCGGGGAAGGTCACCAGCCACCAGGCCACACTGATATAGGGCCGCCCCTCGGCCAGCATCAGACCCCAGGCGGGCGTCGGCGGCTGCACGCCCATGCCCAGGAAGCTCAGTGCCGACTCAAAGAGGATGATGCTGCCGACGTTGAGCGTCGCCAGCACGATAACCGTGTTGGTGATATTGGGCAGGATGTGCCTGACCAGGATCTGGGCATCGCCGCAGCCCGCAATACGGGCCAGAGCGATGAAGTCCCTCTGCTTGAGGCTCAGCACCTCACCACGGACTATCCTGGCATACTGGGACCACCCGGCCAGCCCCACCACCACCACAACCACCACGATGCCGCCCCCGAAGATGCCGACGATGACTATGGCAACCAGGATAAAGGGCAGGGCCAGCATGATATCAGTCACCCGCATGATCAGGCCATCCACCCAGCCGGCGAAATAGCCGGACAGCATCCCCAGCGTAACACCGATCGTTGCCCCCACCACCAGGCCCAGGGCCGCTACCAGAAGGGATATCCGGGCGCCCCAAACGATCCGGCTCAGGATGTCGCGTCCCGCATAGTCGGTCCCCAAAAGGAACTGGGCCTTGCCGCCCGCCTGCCATGCGGGAGGCGTAAGCTTCTGAGCAAGGTTCGTCCCCAGGGGATCGTGAGGCGCTATGAGCGGGGCAAACAGGCTTGCTATGGCAACCAGGCAGATTATCAGCAGGGGCACCAGGGGGACCCCCCTGAACCAGAGCCGGAGGCGCCGCACCGCCAGCGCCGTGCCCCCAGCCGCTGATGCCCCGGCACGGGCCGCCTTTTCAGCTCCCAGAGCCCCGGTGTCCCTCAAGGCCCCCCTCCCGGCGACCCTACTTTGTGTACCTGATCCTGGGGTCCAGATACCCATACAGGATATCCACGGCGAAGTTAGTCAAAAGGAAGACCACGGCCGTAACCAGGACGGCTGCCTGAACCAGGGGGAAGTCCCTGCCCATGGCCGCATCCAGAGCCAGCTTTCCAACCCCAGGCCAGGCAAAGATGGTCTCCACAATCACGGCCCCCCGCAGGAACCCAGCGAGCTGCAGTCCCAGCAAGGTGACTATGGGGATGGCGGCGTTCTTCAGGGCGTGCTTGAACACCACCACCGACTCGGGCGCGCCCTTCACCCGGGCCATCTTGATGAAGTCCGAGTCAATGACATCCAGCATGGCGGAGCGGGTCAGCCTCGTCAGCGCGGCCATGGAAAACCAGGCGAGGGTCAGCGTCGGCATGAGCATGTTAGCAGGGCCGTCCCTCCCCGAGGCCGGCAGCCAGCGTAGCGAGACGCTGAGCAGCAGGATGAGCATCAGTCCAACCCAGAAGGTGGGCATGGACTGGCCGACGAGGGCGAAGCCCTTGCCGAAGGTGTCGAAGAAGGAGCCGCGCTTGACCGCCGCCAGCATGCCCATGGGGATGGCCACCAGCACAACCAGGGCCATTGCCGCCGCGCCGAGCTGCGCCGTGGCCGGAAGCCGGCTCATGACGATGGGCATCGCCGGCTTCCGGAACCGCCACGACTGGCCAAAGTCCCCCCTGGCCACGTCCCTGATGTAGAGGCCGTACTGCACGTAAACGGGCCTGTCCAGGCCCAGGCTCTGGCGTAGCTCCAGGTAGTACTTCTCGCTGTAGGACTCACCCATCATCAGCCGCGCCGGGTCGCCGCTCAGGCGTGTCAGCGCGAAGATGATTACGGTGATGCCCCACAGCGCCACCACCATCTGGAGGAAGCGGACCAGGATGAAGCGCTGGATGGCGGCCTACCTCTTCAGTTCCACGTACTCGATGTTCCTGGGGTAGACGGCCCAGCCCTTGACCCACGGCCACTTGGCGATCCTGTCCTTCCTGATGCCGAAGAGGTACTTGGGGTAGTAGACCGGCACTATGGCCGCCTCCTCGAACATCTTGCGGTTGGCCTCCACCAGCGCCCTGTCTCTGGCCGCCGTCTCCGGTATGCTGATGGCGGCGTCGATGATCTTGTCCCACTCCGGGTTGGCGCTGTGACTGAACAGGCCCTTGGAGTGGAGCCACCGGTGCAGGTCGGCCCCGCCGTCGTAGGGGATGCTACGGTTGGGGAAGACGGCGATGGGGCTCAGGGCGCGCTGCTGGTTGATGGTGCTGTAGCGCGCGGACTCGATGGCGTTCAGGGTCATCCTGATGCCCACGGCTGCCCACGCGGCCCGCACCCCTTCCACCAGCTCCACGGCCTGGTTAATGCCCGCCGGGTCGTAGTTCAGCTTGCCAGCGTCCACGCCATTGGGATAGCCCGCCTGAGCCAGGAGCTGCTTGGCCTTCTCCGGGTCATAGGGGTACGGCTTCAAGTTGGGATCGTAGCCAGACTCGTAGGGAGCCGACAGGGTGGTGGCCGGCCTTGCTAGCCCGTAGAAGACGTCCTTCACCAGGGCATCGCGGTTCAGGGCGTAGTTCAGGGCTAACCTGACCTCTCGCTTGGCGAAGGGATGGCTGGGGTCAAGGGTGGAGATCAGGAAGAAGTCCGTCTCGTTGACGTCCTCGGCGACCACGTCCGTGTTTGGGTTCGCCTTCAGGGACGGCACTTCGTACGGGGGCACGATGTCAATGGCATCCACCTCGCCGGTCTTCAATGCCGCGACCCTGGTGACCGCCTCTGGGATGCCCCTGACAACCAGGGTCTTGAACTGGGGCACGCGGCGGTAGTGGTCAGTGAACGACTCGACGGTAAGGCGGTCGCCGGGCACCAGGTTGACGAACTTGAAGGGCCCGGTGCCCACGGGCTTGTCCATGAAGGCGGTGTCGCCGATCTGCTCCGTGTACTTCTTGGGCACCACCCCGAAGAAGGGCTCCAGGTTGCCCAGGATCTCGGGGAAGGGCTCGCTTAGCACCGCCCGCACCTTGTACTGGTCCAGTACCTCGAGCTTGCTGATACGGGCGATGTTGGGCTTATAGCTGGCCCTCAGATTAGGCCGCCGCATCCTCTCCAGGCTGTAGGTCACGTCTTCAGCACTGAAGCCATCGCCGTTGTGGAACTTGACGCCCTTGCGCAGCTCGAACTCCACCGAGAGGTTGTCGGGGGCGAACTTCCACGCCGTGGCAAGCCCCGGGGCGATGCTGCCATCGAAATCGCGATGGACCAGGCTGTCCCAGGACAGGGCCGGTGTCCCGAACCTGGTCCCCAGATGTATGTCGTGGGTGCTGCTCGCCACGCGCAGCGCCAGGGTTATGGTGCCCCTGGGGGCTGTGGGGCCAGCCGTGGCGGTCGGTGCCACTGCGGGCCGCGGCGTCGCCGTGGCAGCGGGAGCAGCCGGCGCCGTGGCGGCAGCCGGCGCGGTAGTGGGCGCGGCCGCCGGCCTGGTCGCAGTGGCCTGGGCGACGGGCGTCGCCGTGGGCGCTGCGGCCGGCCCGCAGGCCGTTGCCGCTAGGGCAAGGGCCACAACAGCAAAAACAGTCTTCCGCATGGTGCTTCCCCCTCTCCTGTCCACTAGATAGCCTGACACTGACGTA
>JACQGV010000156.1 GCA_016199375.1 Chloroflexota bacterium
AACTCCCTGGACCCCGAGACTCTACAAGAGCTTCACCAGGCCCTGGTTGACTTCCGCGACAACCCGGAGCTCTGGGTGGGGATCATTACCGGCGCGGGGGACCGGGCCTTCTCGGCCGGGGCCGACCTGGCCGCGACCATACCGGCCATGCTGGACCCCAAGGCCGCCGTCCCCTACCGCGCCCCGGCGACCATCCTGCGCGGGCTGGAGCTCTTCAAGCCCCTGATCGCCGCGGTCAACGGCCTCGCCCTGGGCGGCGGCCTGGAGCTGGCCCTGGCCTGCGACCTGCGCCTGGCGGCGGAGGGCGCCACCTTCGGGCAGCCGGAGGTCAAATGGAGCCTGATCCCCGGCTGGGGCGCCACCCAGCGCCTGCCGCGCACAATCCCCTACGCCAAGGCCGCCGAGCTTATCCTGATGGGCCGCACTATAGATGCCCCGGAGGCCCTGCGCCTGGGCCTCATCAACGCGATCGTGCCCAAAGAGAAGCTCTTAGAGACGGCTGAGGCCTGGGCCCAGGAGCTCTGCCAGGTGGGACCTCTGGCCGTCCGGGCCGCCAAGGAGGCGATGCTGCGCGGGCTGGACCAGCCTTTGGAGCAGGGCCTGCAACTGGAGCAGATGCTCTTCGAGGGCCTCCGCTACACCGAGGACAGCCAGGAGGGGCCACGCGCTTTCGCGGAGAAGCGCAAGCCCGCTTTCAAGGGACGTTAAGGCGGGCGCACGGCCGCGCTCGACGTTGATAAGCATAAGGAGGGCACAGCGGTGAAAAAGGTTGGTGTGGTGGGTCTGGGACTCATGGGCGCGGGGATCGCCGAGGTCTGCGCGTTGGCTGGCTACGAGACAGTCGTGCAAGAGATGAGCCCGGCGCTCCTGGAGAAGGGGCGGACAGCCATCGCGCGCTCACTGTCCCGGGCCGTGGAGCGGGGCAAGCTCACGGCCGAGCAGCAGGAGCGGGCGCTAGCTCTTCTCAAGCCAGGCACGGACATGACGATCTTCCAAGACTGCGATTTTGTTATTGAGGCCGTGACCGAGAGCCTGGAGGCCAAGCTGAACGTGTTCCGCGCCCTGGACAAGGTCTGCAAAAGGGACGCTATCCTAGCCAGCAACACCTCCTCCCTTAGCGTCACCGAGCTCGCCGCCGCCACCAAGCGACCCGAACAGGTGATCGGCACCCACTTCTTCAACCCGGCGCCGGTGATGAAGCTGGTGGAGGTAGTACAGGGCGTGGCCTCCAGCAAGGAGGCGGTGGCCCAGACCAGGGCCTTCTGTGAGTCCCTGGGCAAGACCGTGATTCTGGCCAAGGACTCCCCAGGGTTCGTGGTGAACCGGCTGCTGGTGCCCTACCTGCTGGATGCTATACGGGAGTACGAGCGGGGCCTGGCCACGGCTGAGGACATTGACAATGGCATGGTCCTGGGCTGCAACTACCCCCTGGGCCCCTTGCGGCTGGTGGACCTGCTGGGGCTGGACACAACCTATTACATCGCCCTGAGCCTCTTCAACGAGTTCGGGGAGCCACGCTTCGAGCCCCCGCCCCTGCTCAAACGCCTGGTTCTGGCGGGGTGGCTGGGGCGCAAGGCCGGACGCGGCTTCTACGACTACGGCGGCGGCAACCACAACGCGCGCTCATAGGAACGTGCTTCGCTCCCCAGGAGGTGACCCGTGCCAGTAGTGCGGATTCAGATGTATGCCGGGCGGACCAAGGAGCAGAAGGCCGAGCTGGCGAAGGCTATCACCGAGGCGGTGGTGCGCATCGCCAAGGCCCCGCCGGAGCAGACCTGGGTGGTCTTCGAGGATGTGCCCAGGGAAAACTGGGCCATCGCCGGCGTTCTAGCCAGCGAACGCAGCTAGCGGGCGCAAGGGACCAGGGAGCCCGCCCAGAAGAAAGCGCGGCGCCTCGCCTGGACAGCCTGCGCTAGAATAGGCAACGTGCTGACAAAGGCCCCGCTGCGCCGTCCCACGGGCGTCTTCTACGGCTGGTGGGTAGTAGCCGCCTGCGCCGTCATCAACGCCCTGGGCGGCGGGATCCACTTCTACGGGTTCAGCGTCTTCTTCCTGCCGCTGAAGGAGGACCTGCAGCTCACCAGCGCGGCCACGGCCTTGGTCTTCTCCCTCTCCCGCGCCGAAGGCGCCATCGAAGGGCCCTTGGCGGGCTACCTCATAGACCGCCTGGGGGCCCGGGTGATGCTCTTCGCGGGGGCGTCAGTAGTAGCGGTGGGCTATCTCCTGCTCAGCCAGACCGATAGCTTCCTGGGCTTCGTGCTGGTCTACTTGCTGGTCATCTCCCTGGCCTTCAACATGAGCTTCGGCGCCGCCACCATGGCGGCGACCACCAAGTGGTTCGTGCGGCGGCGCAGCATGGCTCTGGCCGTGGTCACCGCCGCCTTCGGGGTGGGCGGGGCCGCCGTGACGCCCCTCCTTTCCCTGGCGGTCCGCGAATGGGGCTGGCGTTCCGCGGCCATGATCGCCGGCGGGGCGGTGGCCGTCCTGGTGCTGCCCGCCTCGCTCCTGGTGCGGAGCTCGCCGGAGTCCATGGGACTGCGGCCCGACGGGGACGGCGGCGGGGCCCAGGGAGCCCAGGGGCACGCCGAGGCCGAGTTCACCCTGACTGAGGCTGTGCATACCCTGGCCTTCTGGCTGCTGGCGGCGGCGACCTTCCTGCGCATCGGGGTTTTCGGCTCTCTGATAGTCCACTTCGTGCCCATCATGGTCTGGAAGGGGCAAGACCAGGCCTCGGGGGCTTTCCTGCTGGCGGCCCTGGCGTTCCTGGGCATCCCTCTGCGCCTGCTGTTCGGCTGGCTGGGAGACCGCTTCTACAAGCCCAGCCTCATCGCCCTGGGCTTGGGCATGGCAGCGGTGGCGCTGGTCATTCTCCAGTACTCCCAGGCCACCTGGCAGCTCTGGCTCTTCGTGGTGGTGATGGCGGTGAGCGAGGGCATAACGGTGCTGAACTGGGCCACCCTGGGGGACTTCTTCGGGCGCCGCCACTTCGCCACCATCCGGGGGACCATGGGGCTGATCTTCACCTGGGGCATGGTGATCTTGCCGGTGGCAGCCGGCTTCATCTTCGACCGCACGCAGAGCTACAGCCTGGCCCTCTGGATCTTCACGGCGCTGATGGTCCTGGGCGTCCTGGTCTGGGCGATATTGCGTCCGCCCAGGGCACGAGCGAGACCCCAGGCCACCTAGAGCCTGCTAGACTCCGGCAGGGGGCTCTGCCCCCTCCCCCCTACTTGCCCTTCCACACCGGGGCGCGCTTCTCGAAGAAAGCCGCCACGCTCTCCCGGTGGTCCTCAGACTGGAGCAGCAGGTTCAGGAGCTGGGAGGTGGCCATGCCGTGGCTCTCGATGTCCCGCTCCAGCCCCCGGTAGAGCAGCTCCTTGATCCACTTGGCGGCCAGGGGCGGCTTGGCGGCGATGGTGCGGGCCAGCGCCCAGGCCTCTTCCATCAGCTTGTCGTGAGGCACCACCCGGTTGACGATGCCCAGGCGCTCGGCCTCCTGGGCGTCCACGATGCGCCCGGTGAAGAGCAGCTCGGCGGCGCGCGCCAGGCCGACGACGCGGGGCAGCAGGAAGGTGCCCGCGGAGGTGTCGGGAACCAGGTTGCGGTCAATGAATATCCACCCCAGCCGCGCCTTGTCGGAGGCGAGGCGGATGTCGCACATCAGGGCAAACTCGGCGCCCATGCCCACGGCGACGCCGTTGACGGCGGCGATGGTGGGCTTGGCCAGGTCGGTGAAGGACCAGCCGGCACGCCGGCGCGAGAGGCTGGCGTCCAGGGCCGCCGCCTGCTTCAGTGCCCGCTCCTGCCCGCCCGTCTCCGCCCGGCCGCCGGAGATGTCGGTGCCGGAGCAGAAGCCGCGCCCGGCGCCGGTGAGGATGACGCAGCGGACGTCGTCGTCGCGGCGCGCCTCCGCCACGGCGTCGCCCAGGAGTCCCAGCATCAGCACCGTCACTGAGTTCAGGGACTCGGGCTTGTTGATGGTAATGAGCCCCACCTGGTCCCGCTTCTCGTAGTCAACACGCCCCTCAGCCATGGTTGCCCTCCTTAGCCCCTGCTACTGTCATGTCCCGCAAGTTCGATGAATAAATCGAGGTACCTGCCTGCTTTGGTACATGAAGTGTGTTTCAGGCCCTTGCCAGGCGCCGGGCCACCTCTGCCTGCTTGGCTTGCAGGCCCTCCACCGTCTCTAGGATGGCGTGGGCCAGCTCCTTGGCCGAGGAGGCGTCCAGCTCCAGGCAGACGTGGACTGCGCCGCCCGTCTCCTTGTCCAGCAGGTCAACGACCACGCCTTCTTGGACCTGGGCCTTGATGAAGTGGTCGTGGTAGACCTGGGCATCCTCCAGCTTGAACCATCCCTGGGCGCCCTTGCCGCTGCCCAGCAGAGATACCCGCCTGACCTCGCCAAACTCGCACATCGCCTTCCTCCACCAACCGCTGTGGCGCTACTTCAAGTGCTTGCCGAAGAAGGCAAAGATGCGCTCCCAGCCGTCCACGGCGGCCTCCTGGTTATAGCTGGGCCGGTAGTCGGCAAAGAAGCCGTGTCCCACGGGCGCGGGGTAGCTCTTGAACTCGTGCTGCTTGGTGTGCCGCTTGAGCTCCGCCTCCAGCCGGGCCACGTGGTCGGGGTTGGGGTTGCCGTCGGCGGCGCCGAAGAGCCCCAGCAATGGGCACCCCAGGTTGGGGACCATGTCAACAACGGCCTTGGGCATGGCGGGGGTAAGCTGGTCCGGGATGACGCGGCCCCCATAGCAGTCCACCGCCGCGCCCAAGCTCTTGCTGTTGCAGGCGAAGAGCACGGTATGCCGCCCGCCGGAGCAGTGGCCGATGCATCCCAGCTTGCCGCTGCACGTCGGTATGTTCTTCAGCAAGCTGGCTGCGCCCTCCAGATCGCCGACAGCCTGGGCATCAGGCAGGCCGCCCATCGCCTGCATCACGGCCCGCATATCACTGGGGTCGAGCGCGCCGTGGCGCCAGTACAGGTCCGGGGCGATGGCGAT
>JACQGV010000150.1 GCA_016199375.1 Chloroflexota bacterium
GACCTTCGCCCTCTTCAGCGCCCTCCCGAACCAATTCGCCAGCAGGGGAACGCGGAGCACGTAGCGGGTGAACGCCTTGAACAGGACGGCGTAGCGGGCCAGGGGCAGGCTCGTGTCCAGCACCCCAAACCGCACGGCGACCTCCACCGTGGTCCTGGCGCCGTCTGCGGAGATGCGAGCGACAGCTTCACCCCGGCCGCACTGGCTGCTCAGACGCCTGCCACCGCGGGCGATGGCCACGTACCCGGAGTCGCCCGCGGAGTTGCCCTGGCGGTCCACCATGCGCCAGGCCCCGTGCCGTGTATCTATGACGACGTGGCACGCCGCCGTACTGTAGACCAGCAGACCCGCCCCCGGGAAGGACTGGAGCCGCTCCGCAGGGGGCGGCTCCGGGCCGGGCGGGGCCTCGGCCAGCCCTCGGCTGCACGCCGCCAGGCAGAAGGAGTTGACGTAGAAATACGCGGCGTAGGTGTCGTCGGCGGTCAGGGGCGTCGGCACTCGATTGTGGCGCAGGGCGGAGCGGACGCCGGGAACGACTCGCCATGCCACCGGGGACCCCGCCGCCGCCAGGGCCTCCAGCCCGTAGGGAAAGCAGTGGACGGTGTGGCGGCTGGAGTAGTCGCCCCCCACCGTGCCGTCCGGGGCGACGAAGCAGGCCAGGAACGCCAGGAGCTGCGCCGCCGACCCGCTCAAATCGGGCTCACCCGTTCGCTGCGCCAGATGGGCCAGCAGGTCCAGGGTGAGCAGGCCGTAGCCCAGGTCGGCGCCGCCATATTCGGAGAACCAGCCCTCTGAGTGCTGCAGGCGGAGCAGGGCTGCCTTCCACTCGCGATAGGCAGCCGCGTGGGACTCTTGCCCCGTCAAGCGCCGCAGGCAGTCCAGGGCCAGCAGGCCCGCCGCCATCTGGTTGGCGACCCGCAGGTTCTGGTGCCTGATCAGCCAGCCGACGGTCTTCTCCAGGCTCCCGACGAGGGCGCTACGGAGCGGCGCGTCCAGCTCCTCGCCCAGCAGCAGGAGCGTTTCGCCCACGGCGGCGGCCGTGAACGCGGTGGAGCAGAAGCTGCGCTCGTTCTGGTACCACTCGTTCAGGGAGCCGTCGGCGTTGCGCATCCGCCGCCAGAACTCCAGGCCGCCTCGGAGCCATTGCCGCACCACGGGGCGGGCGGCGAGCTCATTGCCCGCAAACGGGGTCTTGTACAGCAGCGCCAGGGCCCACAGGCATTGCTGGAAGTCCGCGCGCGGGAACTCCAGCAGGGTCTTGTAGTGCCAGTATTCCCGGTCGAAGCAGCCAAAGGTCGGCGACCACGGCCGGCGGTCCAGCCGCGCTAGCAGCCGGCGCATGCCTTCCAGGGCCAGCGTCCGGTAAAGCTCGATCATCGCTGTGGGCGCGGCCATCAATGGAGTAGAGGCAGGTAGCGGCGGATCATGCTCACCGTTTCGGCGGCGTGCTCTTTGCGCGACATGCCCACGACCACCGAACTGACGCCGGGATAGCCGGCGAGGAAGCGGTAGGCCGCCTCGGGAGCCAGCGCCCCCGAGGCCAGGGTGTTCATCGCCACGAAGGTCATCCCCGGTTTAGCGACGGCGGCCGCGCAGGCCTCCAGCGACGGGTTCACATAGAAGCCGGCCGCGTTGAAGGAGGCCATCGCCAGCAGGTCAGTCCACCCCCGCGCCTCCAAACGCTCGCGGAGCAGGGGGAGGTTCTTGGTCGCGAAGCCGGCGCGCACCCGGTACTTCTTCTCCACGTGGTCCCGGAATATCTCCAGCGCAGCCTCGGCCCCCAGGCCCAGGGCCAGGTCGGTCAGGGCGTCGTGCAGGAACACCGCGCCCAGCCGCCGCCCGCTGCAGGGCAGCAGCTCGATATCTATCAGCGTGGTCAGGCCTTGCTGGACATCCCTGGTCAGCAGGCCGCGCCCCCCCGCGAAGATCAGGGACAGCTTCTGCATCACCGTGGCCTGGGCGAGGATGTCCGTGACCATGCTCACCAGGCCCTTTTCGTTGGCCTCGCGCACATACTTCTGAAGGTAGGGCACCAGGGGATAGACCCGCCACTCCGAGGCCAGCCGCTGCTCCCGGCCTATGATCTCGCACACGGCCGCGGCGCGGGGGTGAGTGGACATCATCATCCCGCGCACCCCCAGCTCGTGGCAGTGGAGCAGCACCTCTGCGATTTGGCGCTGGTCCTCAAAACGCTCGGCGCTGGCGGCGCCCTGCTCCTGGGAGAGATGGTTGACGCCGAAGAAGGGGTTATGTCCCAGCAGGATAGGATCGATAGCGGCAGGGCTCATGGCGCGATCTCCTGGGGCGCGCCGCGCTCCCGCGACGAGGCGTAGGCGGCGTCCACGATGCGCTGGACGTGGAGGGCCTGCTGGACAGCGGGCTCGGCGGGCGTGTGATTTCGGAGCGCCCGCAAGAAGACCTGGTCCTCGCGGGTGTATTGGGGCCCGCCCACATCCACGGGCACGCCGCGGTACAGATCAGTCGCGCGCAAGGCAGTCCGCCCCTCCGGCCAGCCGCCGGCGGCCTGGTCCAGGAAGAGGCGGACGGAGTCGTCGGTCACGACCAGGGCCCCGTTGTCTCCCAGCACGTCAAGGGTGGTCTCCACCGTGCGCTTGAACCGGACGCTCCAGGAGCTGTCCAGCCAGCCCCGCAGGCCCGAGCGGAACTCCAGCATCACATGGGCGAAGTCCTCGATGTCCGGCGAGTAGACCGCCAGCGCCTCCCCATTCACCCGCGCCACCGGCCCGCAGTACCAGGTGAGCAAGTCCAGCAGGTGCGAGCCCTGGCTGAGGAGGACGCCCCCGCCCGCTACCACGCGGTCGTAGCGCCAGCCCCGGCCCCGCCGGAACAGCTGCGAGACCTGGATCGTGCCTGTCACCCGCTGGAGCCGCCCCAGGCAGTTGGAGTCTATGATCTCCTTGCCCTTTGCGAAGCTGTCCACGAAGCGGGTCATGAACCCGACCATGTGCGGCAGCTTCCGGGCAGCGAGGGCCTCTATCAGGCCGTCCGCCTGGGCGGCGGAGGTGGCCAGGGGCTTCTCCATCAAGAACGGGACCCCGCGCTCCACACAAAGCTGGGCGGACGGGACATGGTCGGCCACGGGCGTGGCGATCACGACCGCGTGGAGCGCCGCGCCGTCCAGCATCTCCTCCAGACTCGGAAACATGCGAATCGCCGGGTTGAACATGGAGAGCGCCTCGCGCGGGAGCCGCGCGGGCTCCGCCGCCGCCACCACGCGGCTGCCGGGCAGGCTATTGAAGATGGCGGCGTGCAGCAGCCCCATCTTGCCCAGGCCCACCACACCCACCTGAAGTGGGGCCGCAGCGTTGGAGGCAGGGGTGCTCACTCTCCAGAATCCTCTGAGGTCGAGCGCCTTTCCAGGGGAGCATCGGCCCGCCGACTGGGCAGAGCGCCGGTCTCCACGGGCTGGTCGGGCCAGCTCTTGGCGAGGCGGTCCACCCGCAGCTTGATCACGCCCAGTATCTCGGCCAGAAAACCCAGGGTGAAGAGCTGGGTGCCGACCATGATCATCACCGCGATGAGGGTAAAGGCAGGGAGCCGCAGGAACATCCGCGCCAGGTTGAAGCCCTCCTGCCACGCCACCAGCAGAAAGTACCCCAGGGCGGCCACAATCAGCAGAAAGGCGGCCGTGTACAGCCAGCGCACGTGGACGCCGGAGCGCACGATCAGCACCGGCAGGGTGTACATAATGTACTTGGGGATGGACCCCACCACCTTGGACGAGCCGCTGAGCCGGGGCCGCCAGGTGGACGGCACCTCCTTGACCCGGAACCCCTTCTCGTGGGCGTCTATGATCGACTCCTGCACGTAGGTGTGCGCGCCGATGATGTCCAGGGCGCGCGCGACCTCCGGCCGCAGCGCGCGCAGTCCGCCGTGGGAATCAGTGAGGGGCAGCCCGGTGATGCGTCTGAGCATCTGCGCCAGGATTATGGTGCCCAGGCGGTTGGTCCACCGGTAGCGGAACTGGACCAGGCCCGGCTCCAGGAAGCGCGAGCCCACCACCATATCGGCTTCACCGCTGGCGAGGGGGGCCAGAAACCGCAGCACCTCCCGGGGGTCAGACTGCGCGTCGGCGTCCGCAGACATGATCACGTCGGGCTCGAAGGCCAGGGCCGCTTTCAAGCCCTGCTGCATGGCGAAGCCGAGCCCCTTCCCGCCGCCGGCCACTACATGCACGCCCAGGCGCCGCGCGATGGCCCGCGTCCCGTCGTGGGAGTCGTCGGTGATGATGACGACGGGCTCGCGTAGCGAGCACTCCCGAAAGGCGGCGCGGAGCTCCTCCACCACCGCCTCCAGGGTCGCGGCCTCGTCCCGCGTGGGGAGGACCACGCAGATCCTCCACTGTCGCGGATCGGCCCCTAGCTGCGAGGGGGTGTCGAACAGCATGGCGTACCTTCCCGCCGCTCCCTTAGCGCGGCCCCTCGACTGTCGCCGCCCGCCCCTGCGGGACCGCCTCTGCCGCGCCGCCGGCGAGCTGGAGC
>JACQGV010000155.1 GCA_016199375.1 Chloroflexota bacterium
GAGTTTACCCTGAGCGAAGCCGAAGGGAACCACGAGCCCAGGGTAGCCCTTCGCCAGGCTCAGGGCGAGCGAGAAAAGGGGGGTCAGGGGCCGTCACCGAAGAGCTGGTCTTCAGCGAGAAGTTCGCCTGCGTCAACTGCGGCACCAGCATCCCCGAGGTGGAGCCCCGCACCTTCTCCTTCAACACCCCCTACGGCGCCTGCCCCGCCTGCACCGGCCTGGGCACCAAGCTGGAGGTGGACCCCGCTCTGGTTATCCCCAACCCCAGCCTGAGCATAGATGAGGGAGCCATCCAGCCCTGGGCCCGGGACCCCACCGGTGGCACCTGGTATCGCCGCATGCTCACCTCTCTGGCGCGGCGCCGTGGCTTCTCCCTGGCCCTGCCGGTCAAGAGCCTCAAGCAGGAGCACCTGGACCTGATCCTCTACGGCAACCGCGAGGACGTGGTCACCCTGGAGTACGAGAACAAGTACGGGCGCACCCTGGAATGGGACACCACCTACGAGGGTGTTGTCCCCCAGTTGGAGCGCCGCTACAAGCAGACCGAGAGCGACCACGTGCGCGCCGAGATCGAGCGCTACATGGTGGTCACCCCCTGCCCCACCTGCAAGGGGGCGCGCCTGAAGCCCGAGAGCCGCGCCGTCACCATCGGCGACCGCAACATCGTGGAGGTCTCCGCCCTCTCCATCGCCGAGGCCGCCCGCTGGGTGGACCGCCTCGACGGCGCCGACTCTTCCGGAGAAGGGCCCGTGCTCTCCGAGCGGGAGCAGCTCATCGCTCGCCAGGTCCTGAAGGAGATCCGGGCACGGCTGAAGTTCCTGGTGGACGTGGGGCTCTCCTATCTCACCCTCGACCGCACCGCCTCCTCTCTATCCGGCGGCGAGGGCGAGCGCATCCGCCTGGCCACCCAGATCGGCTCCGGGCTCATGGGCGTCCTCTACATCCTGGACGAGCCCTCCATCGGCCTCCATCCCGTGGACGGCCACCGCCTCATCGAGACCCTCAAGCGGCTGCGTGACCTGGGCAACACCCTCATCATCGTGGAGCACGACGAGGCCATCATGCGGGCCGCCGACTGGATACTGGACCTGGGGCCCGGCGCGGGGGAGCGCGGCGGCCAGGTGGTCTGCACCGGCCCCATCGAGCGCATCCTGGAGTGCCCCGACTCCGTCACAGGCGCCTACCTGAGCGGCCGCAAGAGCATACCCGTTCCCACCCGCCGGCGGCGCGGCAACGGCAAGCGCCTGACGGTCCGGGGCGCCCGGGAGAACAACCTCAAGGACATAGACGTGGGAATCCCCCTGGGCGTGCTGGTCGTCATCACCGGCGTCTCCGGGTCGGGCAAGTCCACCCTGGTCAACGACATCCTTTACAAGGCCCTGGCGCAGCGCTTCTACCACGCCAAGGACCGGCCGGGCGCCCACCGGGCCATCGAGGGGATCGAGCATATGGACAAAGTCGTGGACATAGACCAGTCGCCCATCGGCCGCACCCCCCGTTCCAACCCCGCCACCTACACTGGCGCCTTCACCCCCATCCGCGACCTCTTCGCCAGCGTGCCCGAGGCCCGCGCCCGGGGCTACAAGCCGGGGCGCTTCAGCTTCAACGTCAAGGGCGGGCGCTGCGAGGGCTGCGCGGGCGACGGCTACATCCAGATCGAGATGCAGTTCCTGCCCGATGTCACCGTGCCCTGCGAGGTCTGCCACGGCAAGCGCTACAACCGCGAGGCCCTGGAGGTCCACTTCAAGGGCAAGAGCATCGCCGAGGTCCTGGACATGACCGTGGGCGAGGCGGAGGCCTTCTTCAGCGCCTTCCCCGCCCTCAAGAACAAGCTCCAGACCCTGGCCGAAGTGGGGCTGGGCTACATCCGCCTGGGGCAGCCCGCCACCACCCTCTCCGGCGGCGAGGCCCAGCGGGTGAAGCTGGCCACGGAGCTATCGCGCCGGGCCACCGGCCGCACCCTCTACATCCTGGACGAGCCCACCACGGGGCTCAGCTTCCAGGACGTCCACGCCCTGCTCAACGTGCTGCACCGGCTGGTGGAGGCCGGCAACACTGTCATCCTCATCGAGCACCACCTGGACCTCATCAAGAACGCCGACTGGCTCATAGACCTGGGCCCCGAGGGCGGCGACGCCGGCGGCTACGTGGTGGCCACCGGCACGCCCGAGCAGGTGGCCCAGGTCAAGGAGAGCTACACCGGCCAGTACCTCCAGCGACTGCTCACCGAACCGCTCGCCCTGAGCCAGTCGAAGGGCGGCGACGGCGCCGCGCCGGAGCTGACGCCGGCGCGCGGCGCCAGGCGAAGGAGGGCGAGCGATGGCTAGAAGAGTGCTGTGGCTGACCCTGGCCCTGTTCCTTGGGCTGGCGCTGGTGGCATGCCTGGGCCCAGGCGTGGCCGCAGCGCCAGCGCGCCGGGCGTCTCAAGCCACCCCGACGCCTGCACCGGCGCAGGCGCCCGCAGCAACCGCTCTCCCCAGGCCCACGCCGACGCCGCTGCCCGTGGCCAAGATCGGCGATACAGTCCAGGGCGTCGGTCAGTACTACAGCCTGCCAGGGATGTCCTTGACGCTGCTCTCGGTGCAGGAGAGCCCCATCGCCGTGGCGGGGCCCTACTATGGCTCTTACTACTACACCTACACCGCCTGGCCGGGCATGAAGTTCGTCGTCCTGAGCTATCGCTTCACCAACAGTTGGGTCAGGCAGCAGACCACCCGCTCCCTGCTCCGGGGAGAGGTCCAGACCGCCCCCAAGGGGTACTACTACGGAGTGTGGTATCCGCCCGCCAACGCCAACGTCGCGGGCTACCAGTGGCGCTACGCCACCGCCGCAGAGATAAGCCGGCTGGGGGCCAACAACGCCGGCCTCATACCGCTGCTGCCGGAGCAGGCAGCGGTGGGACGCGTCGTCTTCGAGGTGCCCGCCGACGCCCGGCCCACGGAGGTCCGACTCTTCGGGCTGCCCGCGCGGATTTCACTCCAGATACAGCGGTGA
>JACQGV010000153.1 GCA_016199375.1 Chloroflexota bacterium
TCCCGTCTCCTGCGCGGCTTCGCCCAGACGGCCCTGGAGAACGTGGCCCTCTGGCACGAGCGTGACATCAGCCACTCCTCCGCCGAGCGCGTCGTCCTGCCTGACGCCTGCCTCGCCCTGGACTACATGCTGGCGACATTCACCCACGTCCTGGAGGGGCTGCGGGTGTACCCGGAGCGCATGCAGCAGAACCTGGAGGCCAGCAGGGGCCTGGTCTTCTCTCAGAGGGTGCTGCTGGCCCTCATCGAGAAGGGGCTCAGCCGTCAGGACGCCTACAAGCTGGTCCAGCGCAACGCCCTGCGGGCCTGGGACGGCGGGGCCGATTTCCTGGCCCTCCTAAAGGAGGACAGCGAGGTCAGGTCCAGACTGAAGGAACAGGAGCTGGAGGCCCTGTTCGACTACCGGCCGTTCCTGAAATATGTGGACGCCACCTTCCAGCGGCTGGGGCTTATCTAAGGGGAGGCGCATGTCCGCGGCGAACGTTGTCCAGCAGACCAACCTCCCCCGCCTCTGGCGTCGAGGCAAGGTGCGCGACATCTACGACCTGGGCGAGCGGCTGCTCATCGTCGCCACCGATCGCATCTCTGTCTTCGACGTAGTGCTGCCCACCCCCATACCCGACAAAGGCAGGGTCCTGAACCTGCTTTCGGCCCACTGGTTCGAGCGCTCGCGGCGGATCATCCCCAATCACCTCCTGGCAGTTGTAACAAGCCTGGACATGCTCAAGAGCCACTGGCCCACCCCGCTGCCGGAGGGCGCCGAGATGCTGCTGCACCGCTCGATGGTCACCGCCAAGGCGGAGCCGGTGCCGGTGGAGTGCGTGGTGCGCGGCTACCTGACGGGCTCCGCCTGGGACGAGTACTCCCGCCAGGGCACCATCAACCAGGCGCCGCAGACCCCGGGGCTTCTGCGCAACAGCCGGCTGCCGCGGCCCCTGTTCACCCCCACCACCAAGGCCCCCCAGGGGGAGCACGACCTGCCCCTGACCGTGCCGGAGCTGGAGAAGCTGGCCGGGCAGGGCCTGGCCCGCGCCCTGGAGGAGCAGAGCCTGGCCGTTTTCGCCGCCCTCAGCGAGGAGTGCCGCTCGCAGGGCATCATCGTCGCCGACAGCAAGCTGGAGTTCGGCCTGCTCAAGGGACAGCTCATCCTCATAGACGAGGTCTTCACCCCAGATTCGAGCCGGTTCTGGGACGCCGCGAGCTGGGCGCCCGGCAAAGAGGTTGAGTCCCTGGACAAGCAGCCGGTGCGGGACTTCTTGGCCAGCACCAGCTGGGACCGCCGGCCCCCAGGCCCTCCCCTCCCCGATTCAGTGGTCCAACAGACCACGGCCCGCTATCGTGATGTCTACCGGCGGCTGACAGGCCAGCCCCTTCCTGACTGCTGACAGGAGGAGCCATGTCATCTCCCCAGGGTAAGCTGGAGCGCCGCCAGGAGCGGCGCGAGGAGGCCAAGCGCCAACGGGAGGCGCGGCGCAGGCGGGAGCAGCGTTCCCGTGCTCTGCTGCGGGTGGCCATCGTCGCGGCGGTGGCGGCGGTGGTGGTCGGAGCCGTGGTCGCCATCATCGTGACGCAGCGCCGGCCGGCGGCGCCGCCCGCCGGCACCCAGGCGCGCGCCGTGCCTCTGGAGGCCGCCTGCAACCTCCCTCCACCGGTCCCCTGTCCGCACCTGGACGAAGGCGCCCGCTACACCAGGTACAACTCCGACCCGCCCACATCCGGCCCCCACTGGCCCCAGCCCGCCGACTGGGGGGCCTACGAGCGGCCTCTCCCCCCGGAGCGGTTGATCCACAACCTCGAGCACGGGGGCATCGTGGTCTACTATAGCTGTCGCGACTGCCCCGACCTGGTGGTGCAGCTCAAGGACGCCCTCAAGGGGTCCCGGCACTCAGTGCTCGTGCCCTATTACGATATGAAGCACCGTATCGCCCTCACCGCCTGGGGCTACATTGACGAGCTTGATACCTTCGACCGCGACCGCGTCCTCGCGTTCATCCGCGCGTACATAGACCGGGGGCCGGAGCGGGTGCGATGATGTTCCTGGCGCGGGTCTACGTGACCCTGAAACCCATGGTGAACGACCCTCAGGGGCTGACGGTAAAGGGCGGCCTGCACACCCTGGGCTTCGCAGCCGTCATGGACGTGCGGGTGGGCAAGTTCATCGAGGTGACCCTGGAGGCCCCGGGGCGGGCCGAGGCCCAGCAGCACGTGGAGCGGATGTGCCGCCAGCTCCTGGTGAACCCGGTTATCGAGACCTTCCGCTTCGACCTGGAGCCCGCCCCGGTCTAGAGGCGCGCCCCCCGACCCATCTGGTGTAAAGGGCGCAATCAGGACACAGGGGGCGGGGGAAGGGTCGCGGCACAGGCCCCGGCGAGGGGCCGACAGAGGCACCGAATGACTACCCTGCGGGTGGCCCTGGCCCAGATCAACACCACGGTCGGCGACCTGGCGGGCAACAGCGCCAAGATCGTGGACTACATCGGCCGGGCGCGGGCCCTGGGCGCCGACCTCGTCGCCTTCCCCGAGCTGGCTGTGACCGGCTACCCGCCCGAGGACCTGCTGTTCAAGCCCTCCTTCATCGCCGAGAACCTGCGGCGCCTGCAGGAGGTGGCGGCCGCCGCCCGCGACATCACAGTCGTGGTGGGCTTCGTGGACCGGGATGGCGACATCTACAACGCCGCCGCCGTCATCCACGACGGGAGGGTGGTCGGCGTCCACCACAAGAACTACCTGCCCAACTACGGCGTCTTCGATGAGGACCGCTACTTCCGCGCCGGGACCACTTGCCCCGTCTTCATCATCGCCGGCGTGCCCGTGGGGGTCAACGTCTGCGAGGACATCTGGTATCCCACGGGCCCAGTGGCCAGGCAGGTCGCCACCGGGGCCGAGGTCATCGTCACCATCAACGCCTCGCCCTACCACCACGGCCGCCAGGCGCCCAGAGAGCACATGGTGGGCACCAGGGCCCACGATAACGGCGCCTTCGTCTGCTATGTGAACCAGGTGGGGGGCCAGGACGAGCTGGTGTTTGACGGCGCCAGCGTGATCTTCAACCACAAAGGGGAGGCCATCGCCCGGGCGCCCCAGTTCCAGGAGGAGCTGCTGGTGGCCGACCTGGCCGTGGAGGATGCCTTCCGCCATCGGTTGCGGGACCCACGCCGCCGCAAAGAGCAGCCCGGCCTCGCGGCAGCGGGCACTGCGCCCCTCGTCACGGTCGGCCAGAGCCCAGCACCACGCCAAGGCCCTGCCCTGCCCGCCTCCCTGGCGCGGCCACAAGAGCCGCTGGCTGAGATGTACGGAGCCCTGGCGCTAGGCACCCGCGATTACGTCACCAAGAACCGCTTCCAGAAGGTCGTCATCGGCCTCTCCGGCGGCATAGACTCCAGCATGGTCACCACCATCGCCGCCGACGCCCTGGGGCCTGAGA
>JACQGV010000154.1 GCA_016199375.1 Chloroflexota bacterium
GCAGAATCCACATCACCTGGCGCGGCGTGTAGTTCGCCGTCCATTCCTCCACGAGGCGGTCAAGCTCTTCCCGGTTCGCGAGGCGGCCGGCAGCAGTCGCGAACCGGGAATCGCGAGTCCACGTGGGCTCGCCTAGCGCACGCCCGAAGGCCCGCCAGTGCTCCTCTGTCTCCACGGCGACGGTGCACCAGGCGTCGTCGCCCTGGCAACGGAAGCAGCCGTGAGGCGCGGCCACAGGCGAGGCGTTGCCCATGGGCTGCGGCACCTCGCCATTCACGAGGTAGCCGGCGAACAGAGGGCCCAGGACCGCCGCGGTGGCCTCAGCCTGGGCGAGCTCGATCTCGCAGCCCTGGCCCGTGCGCGCTCGGTGGTGGAGGGCGGCCAACACCGCCACCACTGAATGGCTGGCGGCCACATAATCCGGGTACGGAGTCTGAGAGCCCACCGGGCGAGTTGCATCCGGGTGGCTCCACAGGTGAGTCATGCCCGTGAAGGCCATCAGGTTGGGTCCGAGGGCCACCCAATCCCGGCTGGGGCCCCATTGGCCCAGGGCGGGCAGGTGGACCAGGATCAGGTCGGACCGCACCCGGCGCAGCCGCTGATAGTCGATGCCGATCCGCTCGGCTACCCCCACGGCGTAATTCTCGATAACCACGTCGCTGGCTGCCACGAGGCGTTGCAGGAGGAGCTGGCCCGTCTCCGTCTTCAGATTCAGGCCCGCGCCCAGCTTGCTATGGCTGAAGTCGCAGAAGAAGGCCATGTTGTGGCGGCCGTTGTCCGGGAATGTCGCGGACTCGACCTTGATGACCTGGGCGCCCAGGTCGTGCAGGTGCCGCGCCAGGTAAGGCCCCGCCAGGACGCGGGTGAAGTCCAGTACCCGCACGTCCTGGAAGGGGCTCCGGCGCTTCACGCCGGGCCGGCGCGGCGCCGACGGGGGCAGCGGGAGGCCTGGAAGCTCGGCTAACACCGCCTCGGTATGCTGGCCCAGGGCGGGAGCAGGCCCCCGCAGGCCCGTCTCGGCCACGGAGGAGCGGAGGGGGCTGTTGGGCAGCTCCAGCAGCCCCCGCGCCGGGTGCGGCACCGGAGCGAACATGCCGCGCTGGCGTAGCTGGGTGTCGCGCCAGGCCTGCTCGGTGGTGGCGACCGGCGCCGCCGGCACCCGGGCCGCGTGCAGGAGCGGGAGGACATCGCCCGCAGACTCGAAGGCGCCGAACCAGGCCTGGACGATGGCGTGGAAGGCGTCGGCGTGCTCCACGCGCTTCACGAAGGTGTCGAAGGCGGGGTCGTCGGCCAGGCCGGGGTTGCCCATGGTGACGGTGAAGCGGCGCAGGATAGCCTCATTGTAGGGGTTGATCACCACGTAGTCGCCGTTCCGCGTCCGGTAGGGCTGGGAGCGCCGGGGTACCTGG
This sequence comes from Chloroflexota bacterium, assembly GCA_016199375.1. Taxonomy (GTDB): domain Bacteria; phylum Chloroflexota; class Dehalococcoidia; order SHYM01; family SHYM01; genus JACQGV01. The sequence goes on from JACQGV010000154.1 coordinate 1,410, forward strand.
GGCAGAGCCTTTCCCTCTCGGGTCGAATGGAGGTGCTGCTGCACGGCGATCTCGATGGTCCCGAACAGGCAGTCCAACAGGGAGATGTCCAGGTGCTGGCCAGGGCCGCCCCGTCCGCGGGCGTAGAGGGCGGCCAGCACCGCCGAGAGGCCGTGGGTGCCGGCGGTGGCGGCGGCGATGTCGCCCCAGAGGCCCTGGGGTGGCCCCTCCGGATCGCCCGCCGGGTCGCGGGCGCCGCTCAGGGCGGCGGCGACTCCCCCGGAGCCCTCCCAGTCCCGCAGGGGGCCCTCCTGGCCGAAGCCTGTCAGCGAGCACATGATGAGCCCCGGGTTGCGGCGCGCCAGGGAGCGGTGGCTGATGCCGAGGCGGGCCGCGTCGGGGGGAGCCAGGTCGTGCACGAAGACGTCGGCGCGCGCCACCAACTCCCGCAGGCGCTGACGCTCCCGGCGCTGCTCCAGGTCCAGGCAGACGCTCTCCTTGCCGGCGTTGAGCTGCTGAAAGAGGCCCGAGTCCTGCGGGCCCAGGGCGGCGGGCAGCCGCCGCGCCAGGTCGCCCGCCGGTGTCTCGACCTTGACGACGCGTGCGCCCAGGGCGGCCAGCAGCCGCGTCAGGTAGGGCCCGGCGATCCAGCGGGTGAGGTCCACAGCGAGGATGCCGGACAGCATCCGCTCCTCAGCCATGCAACGTCACGTGTCGCGGGTGAGCAGTCGGCGTAATGTATCACCGTCCTGGAGCCAGCACACAGGGAGTAGCTCGGGCGTAAACGTTGCCATACTATGACCGTGGGCCGCCCACGTCAAGCAGAAACCAGCTTTGACGCCCGCAGGAGGCCGTGCTAGGATTCCATGAAGCCTGGGGAACGGAGCTCCAGGTCCAAGGAGAGAGGAGGGAGAGTATGGTCAGATTCCACTCCCGTCGGCTGGCGGTCCTGAGCGCCCTGGCGCTGGTGGCCGTCGCCTGCGGAGGCGCCGCCGCGCCCACGGCGACGCCCACCAGGGCGCCGGCTACAGCCCCCACCGCCACCAGGGCGCCGGCGGCGCCCGCGCCCACCGCAACCTCAGCGCCCGCGGCGGCACCGGCCCCAACGCGCCCAGCGACGGCCACAGTCCCGCCCCCGCCGGCCAAGCCGGCAGGCAAGGTCACCATCGTCGTCGCCGACGCCGGCGCCCAGCACCTGGACCCTCACTCGACAGTGGGCGGGGCCGAGGGCGCCATCATCAACTTCATGTTCGAAGGGATGCTGGGCTACAACCTCGACGGCGCCCTGGAGGGACGCCTGGCGACCAAGTGGACGGCCTCGGAGCGGGCAACGATCTGGGACTTCACCCTGCGCCCGGGGGTCAAGTTCCACAACGGCGACCTCATGACCGCCCAGGACGTGAAGTTCTCCTTCGACAAGGCGGTGAAGGACACCGGGACCGGGTCGCCCCAGCTAAAGGCGCGGGTCGAGAGCGCCGAGGTCATAGACCCCCAGACGGTGCGCATCAAGCTGAAGGCGCCCCTCGCCATCTTTGACACCGAAGGCGCAGCCACGGCGATCGTGCCCAAGGGGTACATCGAGAAGGTCGGGGCGGCCGAGTTCGCCAAGGCACCCGTGGGCACGGGCCCCTACAAGTTCGTGAGCCGCCGGCTGGACGAGCACGCCTCCTTCGAGGCCAGCGAGGGCCACTGGCGGCGGGCACCCTTCGTGAAGGAGGCCACCCTGCGCTTCGCCGCCGAGTCCTCGGTGCGCCTGGCGATGCTGAAGACCGGCGAGGCCGACGTAATCGGCGGTGTCACGCCGACCCAGGCCCAGGAGATCAAGAGCACCGCCGGGCTGCGGACCACCTCCGCCCCCGGCACCTCCATGATGTGGATGTGGCCCTTCGGCGCCACCAAGATAGACGCGGCTGGCAAGCACATCCCCACCGATTCGCCGTGGGCGAACAAGCTGGTGCGCCAGGCCGCCACCTACGCCATTGACCGCGACGCCATCGTCAAGGGCATCTTCCGGGGCGATGCCGCTCCCATGGTGACGGTGGTGATGCCGGGCGCCTTCGGCTTCAACCCCAACCTCAAGCCCTACCCCTACGACCCCAAGAAGGCCAAGGAGCTGCTGGCCCAGGCGGGCTTCCCCAACGGCTTCACCACCGACCTCTACGCGACTCCCCACGCCGCCATCTCCTTCACCGAGGACACCACGGTGGCGGTCGCCAAGTTCTGGGCCGACGTGGGGATAAAGGCCACCATCCAGAAGATGGACTACGGGACCTACCTGGCCACCGTCAGGGAGCGCAAGATAGACGGCATCGGGGTCATCGCCACCGTGTTCCAGCCCAACGGCTGGAGCACCCTGAACCTCTACACCAGCGCCAAGGGTTGCTGGTGCTCCATGATGTGGGACGAGAGCATAGACGCCGACCTGGCCAAGGCGGCCGCCGAGCCGGACAGCGCCAAGCGCCAGGCCCTGATCCAGGACATCATCGCCCGCGAGTACGAGATGGTGTCGAACATCTTCCTCGTGTACGGGAACAACACCTACGGCGTCAACTCCCGCATCCGCGACTGGCCCCAGCAGCGCGGCTACGGCTACGTGAACCGGGTGGACCTGCTGCAGCTGGCGCAGTAGCAGTCGCTCGGCGGCAAAACGGGGCGCTCCTGAGGGAGCGCCCCGTTTTTATCTCTGGGAGCGCGACTGCTATTGCTCCTGCTCCTTGAAGGTCGCCCGCAGGTAATGTACTAGGGCCCAGATCTCGTCCTCCCGCAGCGTGTTTTTCCAGGGGACCATCGCCGTGCCCGGCAGGCCGTCCGCTATGAAGCGGTAGAGCTGTTGGTCGCCGTGGAATGGCACGTGCGCGTTCAGGTTCAGAGGAGGCGGCTTCAGCCCCACACCGTCGGGGCCGTCGCCGAACCCGGTGACGCCGTGACAGCGGGCGCAGAGCTGCCCGTAGAGGCGTCGGCCAGCGTCCACCGCTGCGCCCGTGGGCGCCGGGATCAGGCCGGGGCGCCCGGCGTCAGGCACGGACAGCTTGAAAACGGCCTCGGCATCGGGTCCCGCAGTCCGCCCCACCGCCACCCTGACGTTCCACGTCCCAGGCAGGCCCACGAAGCCGCCCACGGCCTCGAACCGCCCCGGCGCGCCCGCAGTTGTCGAGGCGGTGCTCCCGCCCAGGTCTTGTTCCTGGTAGTCGAACCCGAGCAGCACCCGCTCGGCTGGCAGCGGCCGGCCATCGCCGTCGGCCAACGTTACCAGAAAGCGATTCACGCCGACCTGGCCGGGGCTTACCAGCAGAGCGATGCGCACACCTTCAACCTCAAGCCTCGAGCTGAGTCCGCCGTCCTGTCCCACCGCCCTCTGGGGCGGCGGTACCGCCGTCAGCACGCCGGTGGCCAGCAGCACTAGAGTCACCCCTATGGCTTCCGCGCCCACCAGATACGGAACTTCCGCTGCCAGGCGAGACCCTGGGAACCTGTGGTCGAGGCTAGCCGGGGACGCATGACCAGCAGGTTGACGGCGGCGGCGCTCAGCACCAGCGCCACCAGCGCCAGCTTGGCGGTCAGGGCCCAGCCGTGGGCGCCGGACACCAGGGCCTGCGGGCTCTGCTCCAGGGTCAAGGCGCTATATACACCGGTGGCGATGAGCAGGCCCACCGCGCTGCCAGCCAGCAGCGAGAAGCGGGCAGCAGCCATCGCAGCAGGCGCGGGCGCTCGCGCTCCGGAAGCACCTTCAGCCCGGTGATGAGGAACAGCAGCAGCGCGGCAAGCCCGCCGGACCAGGCGGCCATCGCCAGCAGGTGAAGGTAGTCAAGAATGATAGCGACTCCCGAGGCCCCGCGGGCGGCAGCGTTATGGCTGTTAAGGCCTATGGTCAGGAGCACTCCCAGGAGCGCCACGAGGGCAATGTCAGAGCGCTGGGGCCACGTCCTCGGCGCCCACCAGGCGAGCGCCAGCAACGCGGCCGCCAGCCCTGCCCGCGCCAGCAGGAGCAGTCCAACCCTGGTGGCGACCAGAGCGTCCGGGCCCGCGGCGGCCAGCCGGAGAGCGGCGAGGCCAAGGGCCGCGCCCAGCAGCGTCAGCGCTCCCCAGCGCAGAACGGCGTCCGGCGCGCGGTCCCAGGTGAGACGCAGGCGGGCGGCGGCGGCGGCCGGCAGCAGGACCAGATAGCGGAACACTATCACGCCGCCCGTGGCCGCGGCGCTGGCGAAGAGCAGGAAGCGCAGCAGCACCTCCACCAGCGAGGGGGGCAGGATGCTGCCCGCGGGCGCTGGCGCACTCAGCTGGGCTGCCAGCTCAGCGGCTCCCACGGCGAAGGTGAAGCTGCCCTTGGTGGTGTGGCCGTCCACCGCCGAGAGGGCCTGCCAGGCGATGGTGTAGATGCCGTCTCCCAGGGGAGCAAGGGGCACCACCAGCGCCTTGGCATCGCCCGGGTAGGGCTGGGCCAGGGCAGCGTCCGCCCGCGCGCCGGTGCTGTCCAGCACGCGGATGGAGCTGAAACGGGGCTCCACCTCCTCGCTGAACCAGATGCGCACCTCGGCGGGAGGACGGGCCAGGACCGTCCCCGGGGCAGGGTACGCGCTGACGAAACCGGCGTGGGCCAGTGCTGGGAGCGGAGGGCCCACCCCCACTCCCAGCACTGCCGCCAGCGCGACGGCGGCGAGGACGCGGCATGTACGCGCAAGGTGCGCCACTACTGCTCTCACACCTCCTGGCGTCGGCGTGACAGCAGCAGCGCGCCCGTGCCGGTGGCGAGGCCGAGGGCGCCTGCTATGAGGCCCACGATACCGATGGCGCGCGCCGCGGCGGCAGAGTCGCGGGCGCTCGCGGCGGCGGCGCGGGCGGACTCCGCCGCTACCTGGGCCTCGCTGGCAGTCCGGCCCACCGAGCCCAGGGCCGGTAGCCGCTCCGGGAACTGGAACTCCTCGCGGGCTTGGACGTCGTTGAAGCGACCGGGGCCGGAGACGAAGGTCTCGTCTAAAGGTTGGCCCTCCAGGCTGCCGAAGAACCGGAGGGTGTAGCTGCCGCTGCGGGTCGGGATCAGATCGGCGGTGTAGCTCCCCGGCTGGCCGGACTGGGCCCGCAGGTCGAAGGTGCGCTTCTGGCCTCCGTAGCTTATCTCAACCTTCAGGGTTTTCTCCGCGCCCTCTACGGGCTCGCTGCTTGGGTGCGGGTGACGCGCAGGTCAACACCGTTTTTGTCCTCGACGAAAGCGGGTTCGCCGGTGAACCCGACGACGAAGGTGTACTGTCCCACGGCGCGCCGCTCGTGAGCGGCGGCTGGGGCCGCAGTCCACCAGAAGCCGACGGCCGCCGCGACAAACACAAGGGTCATGGATACCAGGATGCGTAGCATCGCTCCAACCTCCTGCAAAGCTACCGACAGAGCCCGCTCCACCGCGGCCTGATAGAGCGCGGGTGGGGCCCACCCAGGTGGTGGCCCGGTCGGCTAGCGGGGAGGCTGAAGGGCAGGTTCCGGGGAGCGGCCTGCCAGGCGCAGAAGGGCGCCCCGTGGGAGGGGCCGGCGGGAGA